>JALSSG010000194.1 GCA_026984355.1 Hydrogenothermaceae bacterium | reverse complement strand
CATACGAGATTATATTTGTTGATGATGGCTCATCTGATAAATCTTGGGAAATTATCAAAGAGTTTGCTCAAAAAGACCCTCATGTTGTAGGTATAAGATTTAGAAGAAATTATGGTCAGACTGCAGCTATGTCAGCTGGTTTTGAACATGCAAGAGGAAAAATTGTCGTAGCTATGGATGCAGACCTTCAAAACGACCCTGAAGATATACCAAAGTTATTAAAAAAGTTAGAAGAAGGATACGATATTGTAAGTGGATGGAGAAAAGATAGGAAAGACCCTTTCTTAAGCAGAACCCTTCCATCAAGGATAGCAAACTGGTTAATATCTAAAGTTACTGGTGTGCATTTGCATGATTATGGCTGTTCTTTAAAAGCTTATAGAGCAGATGTTGCGAAACAGTTAGATTTTTATGGAGAGATGCATAGATTTTTACCAGCTTTAGCAAAACCTTTAGGTGCTAAAGTTACAGAAGTTCCTGTCAAGCACCACCCAAGAAAGTTTGGTAAATCTAAGTACGGAATATCAAGGACATTTAAGGTTATATTAGATTTAATTCTGGTTAAGTTCTTGCTGGACTATAGAACAAAACCATTTAGAGTATTTGGTGGTACTGGAATAATATTGATGCTTCTTGGATTTGTCATTCTTGCTTATCTTGTTTTTGTAAAAATATTTTTTGGAGAGGATATAGGAAATCGCCCTTTACTGCTATTTGGTATTTTGTTCGTGTTATCTGGTATTATGATGCTTTCTACTGGAATAGTAGCTGAACTAATAACCAGAACTTACTATGAATCTCAAGGAAAAAGACCTTATATAGTCAAAGAAATAGTAAGAAAGGATAAAGAGGATTGAATAGGAACTGGGTAAAAATTTTTGAATTATTTGTAGCTGCTGGGATAAGTTTAGGATTTCTTTACCTATTTTATAAAATAGTAGGTTTTGATAAATTAATTAAGTTTTTTACAGAATTATCATTTATAAACATCATTTTAGCATTTTTTTTGTATGTTTTATCTTATATAACCCGTACTATTAGATGGCAGATTACATTAAGTATAAAAGGTTTTTGGAAGCTATTTAAAATAACTTCTTTTAATACGGTGTTTAATATTTTTCTTCCATTTAGAACTGGAGAGCTATCTTTTTTCTATATGTTAAAAAAGGAAAACATACCTGTTTCTGAATCAGCTCTTAGTTTTTTTTCTGTTCGAGCTTTTGATGGTATAGCTCTTATTACTGTATTTTTAGTTTCCTATTTAATCTACTCTGGATATTTTTTACTATCTATCCTTGTCTTTATACTTATGCCTTTTTCTTTTTATGTGTTTAAGGGGATTTTATCTTTTATAAAGAAGGATAAAATAAAAAATTTTAAAGAAAATGTTTTAACTATAAAAAATATTTTCTCTTTGTATTTACTTTCTATATTCACCTTTATCTTTAAATTTACAGGATTTTATCTTGTTTTACCTCCATCTATAAATCTTTCATATATAGAAGCTTTTATAGCTTCTTCTGCTGGAGATTTAACAACAATATTGCCTATTCATGGACTTGCTGGTATTGGAACGTATGAAGGTGGATATGCAGGTATTCTTATTCTAATGGGAATAGACAAGGAGTCAGCTTTAATAGCATCTGTATTTGTTCATATTTTTATACTTTTAGGCTCAGCATTACTGGGAATTTTTAGTTTTGTCTTTTTGAGAAGATAAGATGGTTATAATTCATAATTATAATGAAGAAAAGGCATATATAACTTTAGAAATAAGTAAGGTTTCAGATGTTAATATGCTTTCTGGTCTGCTTGACAGATTATTTGATAATGTATTTGTGGACTGGGTTTTTCTATTTGAGGAACTAAATGAAAAAACAAAAGATGGTATTTTAAATAAAAAAATAAAAATTTCCAAAAGATATACAAAAGACAAAAGCTATATTGTAGTAGCTGTTCATAACGAAAATATTTTAGCTGTTGTAGAATCTTAAGTAAGCAAATACTTATGTGATAAACTTCACAGAGAGTTTTTTTAAAATGTATAATCTATACATATATAAACTACTATGGTAAATAGGAGAAAATAATGGAACAGCAAATCTCTGTACTTGCGGCTTTTCTTGCTGGGGTTCTCGCATTTGTATCACCATGCGTTCTTCCTATAATTCCAGGATATATAGCCTATATATCTGGTGTTTCTGCTGGAAGTGTTGCCACTGAACCACAAAGGAGAGATTGGAAAGTTGTATATGCTGCAGTAGCTTTTGTTATTGGATTTTCTATAGTATTTACGGCAATGGGTGCGGCAGCAACTTTTATAGGACAGCTACTGCAGGAATATAAATATATAATCTCTAAGATTGCTGGTGTTCTTGTGATACTTCTTGGCGTTCATTTTACTGGAATATTTTTATCTCCTAAGGTTAAACAGTGGCTTTATCTATTTACTGCTTTTTCGGCTATACTTTATGGGTATGGTCTTATTACAACAAAGAACTTTTTTAATGATTATATTTGGATATTAGCTACAGCTTTAGGTTTATTAGCTTTCTATTATTCTGGTATTTACAGAGTGTTATATGAAGTTAAGCAGACAGAAGTTAAGAAAAAACCTCCAGGTATAGTAGGAGCTTTTATTGTAGGAATCGCATTTGCTTTTGGATGGTCTCCATGTATAGGACCAGTTTTAGGAGCAATATTGCTTTATGCTTCTCAGCAGGAAACAGTTATTCAAGGTATAGTTCTACTGTTTGCTTTTTCTATGGGACTTGGTATTCCATTTATAATAACTGCTGCTGCAATAGACCAGTTTTTTAGATTTTTCAATTTCATAAGAAAATACTTCTCTCTTATAGAAATTGTTGGTGGTTTACTCCTTATCTTAATTGGAATTCTCCTTATAACTGGAAAACTTGAAGAAATATCAGGTGCTCTTTTATAACAAGAGTTTTTTCTCATATATATGCTTTTCTCTGGCACTTAAGATGTTAGCTATGTAGTTGTATCCTTCTTTCCATGCTTCTAACTGTGCATCATTTATATCTGTATACTGTTTTAACGCTTTTATAAATTCTTCAGCAAAGATAGCATAATGTTTAGGCTGTACTTTTTTCTCTATATGTATAAATACTACTTTTTCTATATCTGGTTCTATGTTTTCTATATTATCTATATTTTCAACAAACTTAATCAAGAAATTTGCCTGTTTTTTTGCAGTTTCTTTTATTGGGAGTTTAAATTTGTCTTTTAATTCAGGGTATTTTTCAAATAAAGACTTGTACATATTTTCTATTACTGTGTTTAGATTGTTTCTTACTTTTGAAAGAGAGCTTTTTAGTAAAAGTTTGCTGTCTTCTGATAAGGAAGCTAATTTCTTTTTCTTAGCTTTTATATAGATAGAAGAAAATTTAAGTTCTGGTTCTTTTGATATTGGGTCTAAGGCATCAGAAACTAATATATTTGTTGGATAGTGATACATAAGTCCATACCCAAAAGGAGCAAAAGCAACACCTTTTTTTACATCACCAATTTTTGCTTTTATGTATATTTTTCCTCTTGGAGATTCGATGTTTACATAATCTCCTTCTATAATTCCAAGTTCGTAAGCATCGTCTTCATTTAGCATTATAAATGGTTCGTCTTCTCCTCTTACCAGTTCAAAGGATTTACCTGTTCTTGTCATAGTATGCCACTGTTTTTTTGTTCTTCCTGTTGTAAGAATGAATGTAAATGGGTAGTCTAACTTATCTGAAGGAGGTGTGTATTTAGCAGGGTTGAATTTTGCTTTTTTAGATGGGGTTTTAAATTCCAGATTAGAGTAAAGCCATTTTCCACCCCACTGCTTTGGAAGCTGGTCGTATGAAAAACTTGATATATCACAAAGTCTACCAGCAGTAGATTTTTTATATTCGTTGAAAATTTCCTCATTGTTTTTGTAATTAAACCATTTTTCCCATCCCATTCTTTTTGCAACTTCTACAAATATTTCCCAGTCATGTTTACATTGAGGAGGTGCTTCTTTAAATCTTTTATTAAATGTGATTGTTCTGTCTGAACCTGTCATAACACCTTCTTTTTCGCCCCACTGAGTAGCAGGTAGAACTAGATTGGCAAAATCCATAGTGTCTGTAAGGTATGCGTCCTGAACTATAACAAAAGTATTTTCTAACGCTTTCCAGAACTTTTCTAAATTTGGCATAGTTACAGCTGGATTAGTACATACAATCCATAGGAGCTTGATTTTACCTTCAATAATGTCGTCTATTGCCTCAACAATTGTTTTTCCAGGTGTTGGTTTTATACTTCCTTCTGGAATATTCCAGAATTTTTCCATAAATTTTCTATCTTCGCTGTTTCTAACGTCTCTGTACCCAGGAAGACCATTAACTAAATATCCTACCTCTCTTCCGCCCATTGCATTTGGCTGTCCTGTTAAAGAGAAAGGACATCCTTTTTCATTAAGTCTTCCAGTAGCAAGATGAAGGTTTATAAGAGATAAGTTTTTCATTGTTCCATTAGAAGACTGATTTAATCCCATTGTCCAGAATGATATGACCTTATTTCTTTTGCCATATATTTCTGCCAGAATATATATAAGCTGTACATCTATATCACATATTTTTGCTGCTAATTCTGGTGGATAATTTTCCGCTTCCTTTAGTGTTTCTTCAAAACCTTCTGTATGATTTTCTATAAATTCCTTATCTAACCATCCTTTTTCTGAAAGTACATAAAGTACACTATTGAATAAAACTGTATCGGTTCCAGGTTTTATAGGTATCCATATATCTGATTTATCTGCTGTTTCTGTATACACAGGGTCTATCGTAACTATTACAGTGTCTGGATTTGATTTTTTCCTTTTTAGTACTCTTTTAAATGCTACTGGATGTGCCCAGGCGGCGTTTGAACCGGCAAATATAAATGCATCTGCATCATCTATATCTTCAAAACTTCCAGGTGGTCCATCAGAACCAAATGCAAGTTTATATCCCATTACTGCAGATGTCATACATAATCTAGAGTTTGCATCTACATTGTTTGTTTTTATAAATCCTTTTATAAACTTGTTTATAACATATATATCTTCTGTAAAAAGTTGACCTGAAAGATAAAAGTAATTTTCATCTGGCTTGTTTTCCTTTAGTTTCTGCACGATTATACTAAAAGCATCTTCCCATGAAATTTCTCTAAACTCATCTTTTTTGCTTTCTCTGTATAGTGGAGAAGGAACTCTTCCAATATCCATAACTTTAGGTAATGGTATAGGTTTTATACATATATCTCCTTTTGAAGATGGATGATTAAAATCTCCTTTTACTTTAATTCTTCCTTTTTTATCCTTAACTATTTCAAGTCCACAACCTACACCGCAATATGGACATTGAGTTTTAGCTAAAAGCTCACTCATGGTCTTACTCCTCTATAGGTTTGTTTATTTCTCTGCCGTAAGCTCTCCATAAAAGAGAGGAAATAACAATAGCAGATAAAGATAAAACTATATAAACGACAAAACCTCTTGAATATCCTATGTTTCCTAAAGCCTGAACAAATAATCCTAATATAGGTGGTACTACAAAACCTCCAAATGCTCCAAGTCCTCCTACCCATCCAGCTGCACCACCTGTAGCATGAGGTACGTATTTAGGTACCAGTTTAAACACTGCACCGTTGGCTATTCCCATTCCTGCTCCCATAACAATCTCTCCAGTTAAAGACAGTGGAAAATTCCAATCACCAGCAAACACTATAATAGAAGCTCCAATTAGAACTAATGAAAATGCCATAATAGATACAAGTTCTCCACCTATTTTGTCCGACAACCATCCTCCAAAAATTCTTATAACTGAAGCAAGTAAGGAAAATCCAAAAGCCATAAGAAGACCTGCCTGTCTAAGCTCTATATCATAGCTTTGTACCCAGAACACTATGAACCAGCCAGTAAGAGCAAGAAAACCACCAAAAGATGTAAAATAAAGAGCTACAAGAGCCCATGTTTCTATATGTCTTGCTGAGTTTTTTAAAGATTCTATTAAACTTCCAGTAGGTATAAGTTCTTGACCTAATTCTTTTGCCTTTTTTACTGCCTCTTCTCTTGGTATACCAGCTTTTATAAGCTGAAAGTATGGTGCATCTTTCGCAAAGAGTATGTATATGATTGTACCTACAAGTAAAAATCCAAACCATAACATATAGGAAGTAGTCAATCCTATCTCTTTTAGTGCAAAAGGAAGAAGCATTCCAAATATACCTGGAGCTAAATTACCTACACCTGCATAAACTCCAAGAGCAAATCCTTGCTTGCTTTCAGGGAACCAATAAGCTGTTTGGGCTATACCAACAGAAAAGGTTGCAATTCCACAACCGCTTAAAAAACCAAAAAGTAAAATAAGCCAGTACATCCAAGGTTCTAAGTTAGGATAATACAGATATAAAAGTGTAGATAAACCAGCCATACCTATAACAGATAATATTAGCAGTGTGGCTAAGGGAATTTTACCTCCTACTTTGTCAACCCATGCGGCAAATGGGATTCTTAAAAGTGAACCAGTTAAATTTGGAGCTGCTACAAGTAATCCCATTAAAAAACCAGATAATCCTAAAATTTCTTTTAAGTTTTTTGCTACAGGTCCATAAAGAGAGACTGCAGCAAATCCAATGAAAAATCCAAATGTTGCCATAATCAGACCAGTAGTAGGGCTACCTTTGATTTTAAAATTTTCCAAGTTCATACATAGCCTCCTTTATTACATTTATCTGTTTTAGTTCCTCTTCTATTTCAGTGAATACCTTGTATCTTTTATCTGGATTTTTATTAATCATTTTCATAACTATATTTTCTAACTCTTTGGGAATATCAGGGTTTAGCTTTGAAGGTTTTTCAGGTTCAGGTTCATCATATATTTCTAATATGTTTGCTCTTGTATATGGAGATTTTCCTGTCATTTTTTTGTAAAGCTGATATCCAAATCCAAATATTTCCTCTTCTTCTGTTGATTTTCCTATTACAAGATGGTTAAGTTCTAATTTTAGATTTTCGAAGTATTTTTTTATAGTGCTGTTAAATAAAATAAAGAATTTAAAGGCTTCTTTTGATATTTTTGTTAAAACTCTTTTATTGAAATCTTCAAAACTTTCTTTAGGTTTTTTCTGCTCTATATAAGCCTGTACTATTTCTTCTACTAGGTCTTTGGCATTCTCTAAGGATATATTTTTAAACAGTAGTTTGCCTTCTTCTCCTTCTCCTGTTATTGTTCCACCGTAGTAAATATCTACTCCTAATACTGTTTGTCCATTTTGTTTGAATTTTGTTCCTACAAAACCTATATCTCCAGCTCCATGAATACCACAACCTTTAGCACAGGCAGACCAATACATCCTGATTTTTCCATCATCTACAGGATATTTTTCTGTCAGATATTTGGCCATTTCTATAGCATCTGGTTTATTTGGAATTACGCCAAACGGACAGTGTTCTGTTCCTGCACACGCTATCAGGTCGTTGAAAAATATAGAATTTACATTTTTGTAAGTTTTATAGATAGGTTTTGATAGTACTTCTTCTATCTTGTTTTCAGGTATACCTACAATATAAAGGTTTTGCTGTACTGTGAGCCTAATACCATATCCGTATTCCTGTGCAATTTTAGATGCTTCTATCATAGCTGTTCCGCTAAAAATGCCTGAAGGAACAACCATGTGCAGTGCATAGGTTCCATCTTTCAATAAAACTTTTCCAGATTTTTCTCCACCTTTTAACTGAGTTAGCGTGTTTCCTGATTTTTCAAACTCTCTTCCTGCTTCGTGTTTTACGGCATCAATAATTTCTTCCATACCTACAGCATCAATCATGTATTTTAAGCGGTTTTTATTTCTGCTGTCTTTAAATCCATATTTTTTAAATACTCTGGCAAGAGCTTCAAAAAACACTGGAACTTCTTCTTCTTTTAAAAACACATCTGCAGGCTTTGCTACAGCCCCAACCTTTCCACCTAGGTAAACGTTAAAACCAAACTCACCATCTTTTTCTGCAAGAACAAAAGAAGCATCATGACCGTATATATTGCACCTATTAGAATATGAACCAGATATACCTATGTTGAATTTTCTAGGAAGCTGACATATCCATTCTTCTTTTTTTAAAAAGATTTCTTGTATTTTAAGTAAGGTATTCCATGTGGATATAACATTATCAAAAGCTATTCCATCTAAAGGGTCTTGAACTATATTCCTAAAATTATCAACACCTGTCTGAAATGTGGTTATACCAACACTTTCTAGTTCTTTTAAAACTGTTGGTATATCTTCTATTCTTAAATATCTTAGTTCTACCTGCATTCTTGTAGTTAAATCTATATAATCATTTCCATATTTTTGAGCTAATTCTCCAAGTTTGTATGCTTGCTCTGGAGTTAGTTTTCCACCAGGAATTCTTACCCTTAACATAAATCTTTCTGGTGTTGCAGGTCTATAAAAAATTCCAAAACATTTAAGAAAAAAATCTAAATCATGCTCTGGTATTGATGAAAATCCATGTTTAGCATAGTATTCTAATTTTTCCCATGTTTCTTTAGGACAGTGTTCCTGTTTTAATTTTTCTATTTTATTTAACTTTTTATTCCTTTCCTGAGATATTTTTATAAGTTTTTCCATACTAACTCTCCTTTGTATTCATTTTTAAGAGAATTTATTTGAGGTAAAATTGATGAAAGATTAACCACATTTCCAAATACTAAAACAGCTGGTTTCTCTGATTTTTGGGCTAATTCTTTTAAAGATGAAAGCTTTCCTATAATTATTTTCTGGTCT
Organism: Hydrogenothermaceae bacterium; assembly: GCA_026984355.1. GTDB lineage: Bacteria > Aquificota > Aquificia > Aquificales > Hydrogenothermaceae > JAADDZ01. The sequence goes on along the minus strand of JALSSG010000194.1, from coordinate 7 downwards.
GGTCTTG
>JALSSG010000193.1 GCA_026984355.1 Hydrogenothermaceae bacterium | reverse complement strand
ATCTGCAGAAGCATCGCTTTTTAGCACCACAGGTTTTGTCTTATCAAAGATAAATTTTATATGTCCTTTTAAAATATTTTCATTTAATACCTTTATTTCTGCATTTACATTAACGATATTTTGAGTAAACTTTATAAAGTCTTTTAGAATAATCTCCTTTGTTTTTAGTCCTTTGATGTTTATTAAAAAGTTATCTTTTGCACTAGCTGTAGTTCTATCAAATTTTGAGTAAAACCTAACATAGTAAAAATATTGAGTTTTTTTAGAACTGACTGTAAGTTCAAATGGTTTTTTATAAAGTTTTTGATTATCACTAAAATTTTTTATCTTGCCTGTTAATTTTGAACCAGAAAGTAAAACTGAAAGATTTCCTTCTTTTACAACAAAATCAGGAGAAGGATTAAACTCAGCATACTGAACATATCTACCTTCTAACCTATATCCTTTTTCTTCAAGCTCTTTTTGTTTTTCTTCACCTTTTTTTAAATATGGAGATACTGTTTTGTATATTGATATTGCCTTTTGGATATAGTTTTTAACAGTATCTCCAAATAAAAGTCCTGCTAAATTTATACCTCCTTCAACATCAAAGGAATATTTATTTTTTAAATACGAAATATCTTCTTTATAAGCTTTATCTATTTCTATATAAGCCTGCTTTATCTTTTTTGCATCTTCCTTTAACTGTTTTTTTAAAGATTGTATCTTTGCTAATTTTTCGTTTATTAGATTTTTTATATCTTCAACTTCTTGTTTAATAGATTTTATATCATCAATGCTCTTTATATTTTTAGCCTTTTTTTCAAGATTTTTTATCTTTTCTTTTAAGTTCTGTATATCATTTTGTTGCTTTTGTAATTGCTTAAAATTTTTATCCCATTTTTCTATCAGTTTTGGTAGTTCCTGTTTATATTTTTTACCTACTTCTATGGTTTTTAGCTTTTCTCGTTTTAATATTTCCTCTACAGAAGGAAGTTTAAGTTTTTGTGTTATATCTGGTAATTTCCTTTTTGTATATTTTTCTTCTGACTGTTTTTGCCTTTCTTGTTTTTCTATAAATGCAGGTTTCTCTCTTTTAGAATTAACTTTTATATCATATATAGATAAATCTTCTACAAAGAATTTTTTAAAGGCAAGTTCTTTTGAAGATAAGTTAAATACAATTTTTTTTATCTCAACTATATTTTTATAAGGGTCTTTATTATCAGCTACCTGAATACCTTCTAAAGAAAATCTAAGAGATAGTAGATTTGAGTCAAAGTCTTTTATCTCAACTGGTCTTTGTAATGATAATGATAGGGATTTTTCCAAAATTTTTTTTGTCAGATTATCAAAAAAGAAAATAAAAAAAACGAAAACAAAAGCCACTAAAAACAAAAGGACAATAACTCCTTGCCACCTTATTATTTTCATACTCAGTCTTGCCCCTTTAATGTTTCCCAGAATTTAAATAGCTTTAAACCTTTTAGAATTGGAATCTTATCAAATATCCACGCAAGTTTCTCTCTATACTTTATTATCAGCTTATTAACAACAAAATATAAAGGAAAAGATAAAATCAAGGACAAGAACAAACTTCCCATAACAACTGTATTATTAAAACCTGTCCATTGAACATAAGGAAGATTGTATAGATAAGTCCATAGAGGAATTAGAGGTTTTAGTGTAAGGATAAAATACCCTGTTTTATCAAAAATCGGGTCTAATAAAAGTCCTAATGTTGCAAAAAATCCTGAAGATAAAATAAATACACTTATATTTATATTGATGATAAAAGCAAAAAATATAACTAAAAAACTAAAAAAATTAAAAAAAGGCAGAAAACCTAAAATCATACCAAAAACAAAAGCAAGACTTATCTGCCATGGAGCCTGAT
>JALSSG010000192.1 GCA_026984355.1 Hydrogenothermaceae bacterium | reverse complement strand
GCAAAAAGTAAGAATGGAGAAAGAAAAATAGATATAAAAGACTTCTTTAGTGGAGTATTCGAAACTACTTTAAATGAAGATGAACTCCTTACACAGATAGAAATTCCTATTCCAGATGAGAATACAAAATTCTTTTATGAAAAATTTCCTCACCCAGCTACAGGATTTGCTATTGTTAACTGTGCAGTAGCACTAAAAACAAATGGTAATTTAATAGAAGATATAAAAGTAGCGTTTGGTGGAATGACTACTTCTCCTTATAGAGACTACCAGTTAGAAGAAAACCTGAGAGGAAAGCAGATTGATGAAAATACCTTAGAAGAAGCCTCAAAAACTATAGGAGAAGACCAGGATATAATAAGCGACTATTATGCAGATGCAGAGTATAGAAAACATCTTGCTAAAACATTTTTCAAAAGAGCAATAAAGCAGTTAACAGAGGTATAAATGCAAAAATTAAAAGAAGCAAAAGTAATAGCAAGAAAAATAAAACAGTTCAAATCTGAAGGAAAATCCTGTGCACTTATAACTATAATAAAGAAGAAAGGTTCTGCTTACCGCTCTGAAGGAGCAAAATTTTTAGTAGCAGAGGACAAAACGCAGGTATGTGGTATATCTGGAGGATGTTTAGAAAAAGGTTTAATTCATAAAGCTTTAGAGGTTATTAAAACAGGAAAACATATAATAGAACATGCAGACCTGAAAGACCCAGCTACATGGGGGATGTGGTTAGGATGTCCTGGGGAGGTGGACATTCTTATTGAGCCTGTTAAATTTGATAATGTTGTAAACAAGTGGATAGAATGTGTAGAAAATGAAAAAAAATTTGTTCTTGTTAAAGATATATATACTCTAAAAACAGCTTTGTATACAGATAACGAGCATTTTGGAGACGATATAGGAAATACAGAAATTATAAAAACAAAATTAAAAAATCCTAAGGAAAACTCAGAGCTTATAGGTACTATATTCTATGATACTATCCTGATTTATCCACCGATTGTAATTTTTGGAAAAGGAGAGGAAGTTCTATTTTTTAAACAGATTGGCGAAATTTTAGGTTTTAAAATACTAAACCCAGACCCTACAGAAAATTTTCTTATTCCAGAAAATAGCTTTGTTGTTATTGCAAATCATCATATAAAATTAGATAGAATTTCTTTAAAAAAAGCCTTAAACTCAAAAGCATCTTATATAGGTATGATTTCTTCTTTAAAAAGATTTGAAAAAGTTTGTGATGGTTTATCTGTAGATGAAAGAGTTTATGTTCCTGCAGGACTTGATATTAAAGGTGAATCGCCTGATGAAGTGGTTTTAAGCATTTTATCCGAGATAGTGTCTATATTTAATGGCGGAACAAACGAAAACTTAAGTAAAATAAAGAAATTAGCAAACAAAATCTAAGGAGGGGATTTTAATGAAGTTTAATATTGAAGAAAAATTTAGTGTAAATTCAGATTATGATACTGTATTTGAGTTTTTTACAAAACCAGAAAATATGTTTCCGTGTATTCCGGGAGCTGAACTAATAAAAACCAACGAAGATAACTCTTTTGAAGGAAAAGTTAAAGCAAAAGTAGGACCAACAACACTAACATACAAAGGAATAATGCAGTATGAAGAAATAAATAAAGATAATGGATATATGAAATTAACAGGTAGAGGAAAAGACATAACTGGTGGTGGTTCAGCAAAAGCAACCATAGAATCATGGATAAAACAAAATAACGGTCAGATTGATGTAATTGTAAAAGTAGAAGCAGATATTACAGGAAGAGTAATTCAGTTTGGTAGAGGGATGATAGAACAGATAGCTAAACAGATGTTTAAGGATTTTTCAGCATGTGCAAAGCAGGTTTTGGAAAGTAAAAAAAAAGT
>JALSSG010000191.1 GCA_026984355.1 Hydrogenothermaceae bacterium | reverse complement strand
TATTGCGGATTTAACTTCAATACCTTGTAATGAATACTCCCTATATTTCAGTGAACCCAAATGGGTATGACCATCCATTTATTAGTCGAAAAAGGGCTCCTTTTAATGACAAACGACTTGAGAATGTGCGTGTTATGTATAATAATCGTTTAGTAATGAGTCAGAGTTCTGTGATTAAAGTAGCGGCAAAAAACACTGCTGAAGCCGCTTCTATGGAAAGGTTTTTAGCAAATAAAAAGGTCCAGGCTGATGAATTAATTGGAAAAAGTTGTGAAATATCGCAAGATGTAATTAGGGGGCAACACTTAATTGTATATGGAGATACCACTAATATTTCGCTCAAAAAGCAAGTTGCCTATTTAAAAGATTCTGAAAAGGTTGGTTATTTAGACGATAACAAGACCCGTGGTTTTCATGCCCACGTCAACCTTGTTGCAAATCAAAATATGGGGCGCATACTTGGAGTGTCAGATATTATTCTTTCTATGCGACAGAAAAAGAACCACAAAAATAGAACTGAAAAGTCTCGTGCAAGTAGAAACCAATTATTTGATCAAAAGGAATCCTATAAATGGGTATTAGGTGCACAAAATTCATTAAGAGTTCTTAAATCAGCAGAGCAAGTTATTTTTACATTTGATAGGGAAGCTGATTCTTTTGACATCTTTTATCATTTAAAAGAAGAAGAAAAAACTGATTTTATTATTCGTGCAAATCATAATAGAATAATACTGCAAAATGAAAATAGAATAAAAATATTTGAAGCAATATCACAAACTAAAGTATTAGGCACGTATAAAATAGAAGTAAAAAAACGAAATCATAAGTCAAAAACAGGACATAAGCAAGTAACTAGAAAAAAGCGAATTGCAAAAATAGAAATACGTGCTACAGAAGTCAAAATACCCCCAACTACACCGTATAATAAGGGAAAACAGAATATTCAGCTAACACTCGTAGAAGCAAGGGAGATAGGAAATAAACTGCCCAAAGGAGAAGAACCAATCCTTTGGCGCTTATGGACAACATTGCCTGTTAAAACCTTTGAAGCTGCCAGAAAAGTAGTAAAATTTTATAATTGGAGATGGAATATAGAACAACTTTTTAGGGTTGTAAAGAAAAAAGGCTTTGCTTTGCAATCGACAAAACTCAAAACATTTGAAGCCATTACAAAACTAACAATCATGGTGTTAAAAAGTGCAAGTGTAATATTACAATTAATACGGGCTAGAGACAACGATAACTCCCAACCAATTAAAGAGGTATTCTCTGAAAAAGATATTGAAGTGCTTAAAAAGCTAAATATCTATCTGCAAGGTAAAACCAAGTTGCTGCAAAATAACAATCCACCTGACCGGCTCAGTTGGGCTGCTTGGATAATAGCTAGGCTCGGAAGTTGGCATGGATATAATTCTAGCGGGCTTCCTGGACCATTAACCTATAAAAGGGGGCTGGAGAAATTTTTTGTCTATATCGAAGCAAGCAGGATATTATAATATTAGTATTTTTTTTAATACTACTTGTGTTTGCTAGGTAGCCACTTGACAGGTATGCATTGTTCTGCTCAGTTTTATTCTTTCAAAAGTTTTAAGGATGAAGAAGTGCTTTTGATTAATCCATTAATTGAATTCATTACCACTTGATTCTTTATCCAGAAATCATCGTCAACAGATTGTTCTACAACTCTTGTAAATTCAAGTAGAATCTCTGCTAACTTTTTATCCTTATAAGACATTTTGTTATCCGATTTATTATTAAAACTTGAAAACATTCTCAATCTTATGTCATCTAAATTATCGATTTTTAATTCGAGAGATTTATTAAATGGAAATAGTTGATGAAAAGTTTTATTTCGAGCGTTTTTAATCAAACTTTCATAAGTTT
>JALSSG010000190.1 GCA_026984355.1 Hydrogenothermaceae bacterium | reverse complement strand
TAATGATTTGCAGTTTTTCAGTCATGCCGAAGGCTATGTAAAGGCAACCATTTCACAAGCAAAAGTATATCCACAACAATATGCTTCTTTTGATTATGTGTATCAATATAAAGACCACTTAGGGAATATTCGATTGTCCTACTCTGATAGTGATGGAAACGGTACAATCTCTCAATCTGAAATTATTGAAGAGAATAATTACTATCCTTTTGGGCTGAAACATAAAGGGTATAATTCTAACGTAAGTTCTAGTGGGAATTCTGTTGCACAAAAGATAAAATTCGGTGGCTTTGAATACCAAGAAGAATTAAATCTTGAGTGGTATGATATGTCTGCCCGTAATTATGACCCTGCACTTGGGCGTTGGATGAATCTTGACCCTAAAGCTGAACAATATTATGATTTAACACTCTATGTTTATGTAGCTAATAGCCCTCTCGTATTTATCGATCCTGATGGACAAGAAATAGTTTTTGGTTTTCAAAAAGATAAAGAAGGAAAACGGATAGGAGAATATGAATTGAAAAAAAATATCAATTCAGGTCTTGGTGGCGGTGATTTTGCCCAAATTGATAAAAATGGTAATTTATCTATTAATATTACTGACAAGCAAAGAGCTAAACTTACTAAAAAACAAGCAGCTTTCTTAAAAGTTTTAGAAGATGGAATAAATGCTACAGATGACAAGGGTAATAATATAGATATAAATATTAAAGTAGTGAAAGGAAGTGAAACAATTAGAGGAGGCAGTTATAAAGCTGAAGTAATAGATATTAGTGATATTAATGCTTTTGGTGAGGGAGAAGCTGTTAATCAAAATTCTGTACTAGCTCATGAAATTAAAGAACAGACTATAAAACAGACAGATAAGAATGCAACTAGAGCAGATGCTCACGCTGCTGGTGAAAAAGCTGAAGAAAGTATTACTGGGTTTAAGAGAGAGCCAGACTCTCCAATGAAAAATAAAGTAGTAGAAACAATCATCAAAAGAGAGCGAATCGGGACACGGACATACCATACAGTATCAGGTACTCTAGAGTTTAATTATTCGAGAGGTAATAAAAAAGTAAAAGCAACAATAGAAATTGTAAGAGGTAATTACATTAAAGTTACAAGATCAAACCAATAAAATGATGAGAATATTAATATTTATAGGACTCACTCTATTATCGTGCAACCATTCAAATATTGCTCAAGATAAAGTAGAAAATTATTTTACAACTCAAATTAACATTGTAGAGAATTATTTAAGTACAGGAAAAAGTAAAGGTTTAGAGCTTGATAAGGCAGTTATTTTCCTTGAAAAACTAACAAACATAAAATCTAATATTAGTGAAGGTTATGACGATGACATTAAATTACCTAACAGATATAATGTAGAAGATTGGAAGGTCTGGTATAAATTGAATAAATCAAATCTTTATTGGGATACTAAAAAAAACGAAATATTAATTCATGGTAATGCAAAACTTATTGCAAAAGACCCTAATTTAGAGTATAAAAGATTTTTAAATATTATAAAAAAATATAAAAAAAGTGATAGTATCGATATAGATGATTTAAATTACGCTGTTCATTTTATTACGAATTTAACTAATATTAAAGATAGCTCATATAATTTTCTACCAAACACAGAACTACCTCAAAAAGAAATTATACAAAAGTGGGAAAATTGGTTTAAACAAAATCAAAAATTCTTATTTTGGGACAAAAAGGAGCAAAAAATAAAAGTCAAAGATACAACCCCGCTGGTGCGCGATTAAACCCGCTGGCGCGGAAATGTTTTCCGTGCCTAAATAAAAACAAAGCAACGAGTATAAGTCATTGTACTCGTTTTTTTTAATAATACAAATAATAATAGAAGATATTTACTTTTAAAAAATACCTATCT
>JALSSG010000189.1 GCA_026984355.1 Hydrogenothermaceae bacterium | reverse complement strand
AATGCCGCAGAAAAAAGCATAATTTATTTAATCAATTTTTTCTTTTGAGGTAAGAATAAAATGTCAAGATTATCTTTTGATATATATTCTTGTGTTCATACATACTACAAACCATCTTCATGTACTAAATGTGCTGATGTATGTCCTGTTGATGGTGTAGTTTCGTTGGAAAATGAAAAAGTTCAGCTAAATCTTGAAAACTGTGTTTCCTGCGGTGCATGTGTAGGTGTATGTCCCACAGAAAGTTTTTCTTTAAATGGATTTAATCCGAGAGAGTTTTTTGACAAATTTGTGGATAGAGAATGGGATTTTATAAGTTGTAAATTAAATGTTCCGTGCCTTTCAGCTATAGATTCACAATATCTAATAGCTTTAGCTTTAAAAAGAGAAGAAGATATAGTTTTAGATATAGGTCATTGTGAAAGTTGTTTTATAGGAAAACTGTTAGATAGAATAAAGCAGATAACTGATGAAGCAAATTATGTGCTACAGCAGTTAGAATTACCATATAGGATAAAGCTGGAAAACATTAAATATCAGCAAGAAAATAAACAGCAATCTTCAAGAAGAGCATTTTTAAAGGGATTTACAAAAACAACAGCATCTCTTGCTTTTTGGGCTGTAGCACAGGCACTACCTATAACAGAAGAGCAACAGGAAGTAGAAAGAGACTATAAAAATATAGTAGAAGAAAAAGTAATGCCTGAGAAAAGAAAAGTTTTAATTGAATCCTTAAAAGAAAGCCAATTAGACTTTGAAGGTAAATACTTAGATGTAGACAAAATATCGTTTACATCTCAAAAATGGATTGAATGGGAAAAGTGCACAAACTGTTTTATATGCTATAACATATGTCCAACAGGAGCTTTAAGTGGAGGTTCTGACAGACTTGAGATACTATTTAAACCTTCTATGTGTATCAAGTGTAGAATTTGTCATGAAGTTTGCCCAGAGCAGTGTCTCCACTTAGATGAAAAGTTAAGTATTGAAGATTTTGTATATGGAACAAAAACTCTTGCTAAACACATAATGATTCCATGTGCAGAATGTATGGTTCCTTTTTCTTACAAAAATGATGGAGATTATATATGTCCAAGATGTAAAAAACTTGATGAGGAAGTAAGGGAGTTACTTGGTCTTTGATAGAGCTTTTTGATTTAAGAAGTTTAGGAAAAATACAGATAGGAACATTTATAGAAAGACCAAACCGTTTTATAGGTATTTGTAAAGTAAATAATAAGAAAGTAAAGTGTCATATAGCAGACCCAGGAAGACTTAAAGAACTTCTTACGAAAGATAGAAAAGTTTTTGTTGTGAAAAATCCTGAAGGTTATAAAACAGATTATAAACTTGTAGCTTTAGAGGTAGATAGAGAAATTGTTCTTTTAAATACTTCTATACATTCAAAAATTGGATATAAAGCTATAGAAAATGGAGTTTTAGGTTTTATACCAGAGAGTATAAAAAAAGAGGTACAATTTGGTAGAAGTAGAATTGATTATCTCGTAGATAAAAATGTTTTGGTGGAACTAAAAGGCTGTAATCTAAAAATAGATAATATCTGTTTGTTTCCTGATGCACCTACAGAAAGAGGAAAAAGACATTTAGAAGAGTTGATGTTAGCTGTCAAAAAAGGATACAGAGCAACTATTCTTCTTATGATTTTAAGAGATTGTAGATGTTTTTCTCCAAATTTTGAATTAGATAGTAAATTTTCAGATACTTTTATAAAAGCTATATCATCAGGAGTACAATTTAAAGCTTTTAAGGTAAAAATAGAGAATTTTAAGGTTTATTTAGATAAAGAAATTCCCCTTTGTGATAATGTTTTACAAAAATTAAACAGATAGCATATATTATTTCCTTCATAAAAAACATATAGAGGAGGAATA
>JALSSG010000188.1 GCA_026984355.1 Hydrogenothermaceae bacterium | reverse complement strand
TCTACTCTAATCTCTGAATCTGGTAAAGATGGATTTATTTTTTTTGCTTTAAATAAAATATCTATACTTTCTTCCTCAGGAATCACAAGTTTATCACCAGAATCACCACATATATCATTTTCGTTTTTATCATATATATTTACTATATCAGATGCTATAAAAGTTGTACTTCCTGTAGAAGCACTGACCTTAACCACTACTCCAGTGTCTACTCCTCCACCTACATTGCAAGATGATAAAAGAAACATAAAAGTAGAAAGCACTAAAATATATACAAATCTCTTATAAGTATATTTTCCTAACAATGTTAGAAATAAAAACATTCTTCCCTCCTATTGATATATAATTTTTGGAGTTATAAAGATTAAAAGTTCACGATTTGTATATTTTTTTAACTTGTTTTTGAATAAGCTTCCAAGTACTGGTAATTTACTTAAACCTGGTACAGAATTTTGTTGATTAAAGTCTTCCGTTTCAAGTATCCCACCTATGACTACAGTAGAACCATCTTTTACTACAACTTTGCTTGTAATTGCTTTTGTCTGAATTGGAATATTTCCAGCTACAGTGTTCTTAAAATCTGGTATATCCTGAGTTATGTTTAAAGTAAGGATTACATTTCCATCTATAGTTGTTCTTGGTACAACTTTTAGTTTCAAAACAGCCTGTTTAAACTGAACAGAAGGAATAGTAGACGCTCCAGCAGCTGCTGCTACAACATAAGGTATTTCAAAACCCTGAGAAATTGTTGCAACTTCTCCATCTATGGTTACCAGCTTTGGACGTGATAGAATTTTTGATTTTCCTATCTGTTCTAATGCTGTTAATCTAAGGTCTAAGTTATTAGTCAGTGTTCCTACTAAAATTCCAATCGCTGCTCCAGACCCGGGAACGACATCAGCAGCAGGAAAATCAAACATGTATGAGTTTCCAGACATACCTGTAGATAATCCTAATCCTGATGTGGTATAAAAGCCACTTCCTAATGCTCCTGTAGAATTTACACCCCACTGAATTCCTAGTTCTCTTTTATATGTAGATTCTATCTGTACTATTCTTGCTTCTATTTCAACCTGATAAGGTCTTTCAAGCAGAAAATCTGAGTAGTCCTTTTTGATTTTCTCTATAATTTGAGGTTTATCTGTTATACATACTTTTGGTAAAGAAGTTATAATTTCTTCTGAAATTTTTTGTTCTTGAGAACTGGCTGCTGAACCTGTAGATAAAGGAAGAGCACTTACAGTTTTACCTGTTTGTTTTGTAGCTGTTTTTATACTCTTAAATATAACAGTACCATATTTTGATAGATAGTTTTCTTGAATATTAAGTATTATTTCAGAAGGTTCTAAAGCTCTTGCATAAAAACATTTTGTAGTGAGTTTAACCTTTTTTGCCTTGGCTACTATTTTGCTTATCCTGGGAATATTATCTCTTTTATCTACTATTGTAAGTACACATTTTTTTTCATCAAAATCATATCTTCCAAAATCTGAAAGTAATGCTATAAGGTCATCTTCTATTTCTTTAAACTGCTCCTTACAAACTTTAATCTCTTTTCTAATTAATTTTTCTTCGATTTTTCTTTTTTCTGCTTCTTCTTTTTGTTTTTTTAACAGTTCTTCTTTGGCTTTTCTTTCTTCTTCTAATAAAATACTAGCCTTGTTTTCTAAGGATTGAACATAAGGATAGATAAGATTTATTGCTTTAATGATAGATTCTTTGTCATATCTTGTGTATATAGTAAACGAAGTTTTATTTACTACAATGTTGGCTCTTTTTGGTAAATTCTTCTTTAGCATAGCAACAATATTTTCAAAGGCTTCTCTACCTAAATACTTTATAACTGCTGGATGTACCGATATGTATGCTTCTGATGCAACTTTTATTTTATAGAGGTTTCCATAAGGTA
>JALSSG010000187.1 GCA_026984355.1 Hydrogenothermaceae bacterium | reverse complement strand
CCTAAAAGCTTTAAATATTGAGTTTGTAGAAAATCCAAGACTTGTAAGGGGACTTGATTATTATACAGATACTGTATTTGAGTTTATATCTGATGAAATTGGAGCTCAGGGAACAGTAGCTGCAGGAGGAAGATATGACAATCTGGTTGAGCAGTTAGGAGGTCCACCTACACCAGCACTCGGTTTTGCTGCAGGTATTGAAAGACTCATTTTATTACTAAAAAAGCTTCCTCCAGAAAAACCTTTAATTGTCATAATACCTATAACAGATGAATTTAACATAGAAGCTATAAAACTTGCTTCCTTACTTAGAAACCATAAATTACGTACGGAACTTTTATTAAAATCAGGAAGCTTAAAATCAAAGATGAAAACCGCTAATAAATTTGGTGCAGAATATGTAGTATTTGTATCAGAAAAACCAGAACTCAAAGATATGGAAACAGGAGAACAGGAAGTTTTTGAGACACCAGAAGATATTGTAGATGTAATACTAAAAAGAACAGCCCAAATCTAACCCTTCATCAAAATCTCAAAACCAATCATAACAAACCTGTAAACAAAGAATAAAATAGTAGAAAAGAAACTTATAAGAAGAGCATATAAAAATAATGTAAAGCTTGATTTTCTGTTTTCTGGAGGTTTTCTTCTGTTAAAAAACCATAAAAGCAAAAAAGAAAATACACCTATAAAAAATATAGTAAAAATAAGAAAAATAAGAGTTTGAATATGCATAGAACCAAATCTAACTAAAAGTTCTTCTGCATGCCTTGTTGTAGTCATCCTAAAACAACCTCTTTAAACCATGCAAATTCATGTCTTTGAGGCCCTGTTGACAACATAACAACAGGTGTTTTTGTTTCCTCTTCAATAACATGGATAAATTCTCTTGCTTCTTTAGGAAGATTTTCTATTGCTGTTAGACCCTTTGTTGTACCTTTCCAACCTTTTAAAGTCTTATAAACTGGTTTACAGCTTTTTAATATCTTCAAAGAGGAAGGAAAATCTTTTATAAGTCTTCCTTCATATTCGTAAGCAACACATACCTTTATATAATCAAAGCTGTCAAGTACATCAAGTTTGGTAAGAATTAAACCATCAATACCATTAATTCTGCATGCAAATTTCAAAGCTACTAAATCTAACCATCCACATCTCCTTGGTCTTCCTGTAGTAGAACCAAACTCATTACCTTCTTCTCTTAACTTTAAACCATCTTCATCTTTTAGCTCTGTTGGAAAAGGGCCTTCTCCTACTCTGGTAACATACGCTTTGCATACACCAAATATGGTTGATTTTCCTATAAGTTTTGGAGATATACCTGTTCCATTTGATAAACCAAGGGCTGAGGAATTTGAAGAAGTTACATAAGGATACGTACCCATATCTATGTCTAACATAGTTCCCTGAGCACCTTCAAAAAGTACCTTTTTATTATCCTTCAAAGCTTTATCAAGCATAAGAGATGTATCAGAAACAAGGTCTGCTACTTTTTCAAAGTATCTAAGAGTATCTGTATATATTTTATTAACATCAATATTTATATACTCATGATATATTTTTTCAGCTATTTCTTTTGCCTCATTAAAAGATTTTTCAAGTCTTTCCTTAAAATAAGGCGGGTCAAACAAATCAATCATTCTTATACCTGTTCTTGCATATTTAGCCATATAAGCAGGACCTATTCCTCTTAATGTAGTCCCTACTTTTCCTTTACCTCTTGCTTTTTCAGCAAGTCCATCAAGAATCTTATGATATGGAAACACTATATGAGACCTATCACTTATAAACAGTCTACCTTTAAAATTGTTAACTTTGTCTGATACAGAATTCATTTCTTTTATTAGTTCCTCTAAATCAACTACAACTCCATTTGATATTATGTTTTTTTTACCTTCATGAAGTATCCCTGATGGAATTAGAT
>JALSSG010000186.1 GCA_026984355.1 Hydrogenothermaceae bacterium | reverse complement strand
ATATCCAAGTTTTAATGCTCTATATTTTTGTAAAGCGGCCATTTTAGGAAATCTATTTATTTTCATTTTTGAATTATTCGATGTTTTGTTTTATAAGATTTATAACTGTTTGTATATCTTTACTGCTTAATTTACCACTTTTATAAAAAATAAGTTTACCAGATTTATCAAAAAGTAGAACATTATAATCATCATCCTTTAGTCTCCATTCTTTTACGAAAATTTTATTTTTATCTTTTACATATACAGTATCTGGAAACTCTTTTTGTTTCTCTTTTAGAAGTTTATTTAGTATAAAACCAGGTAGCCATGTGGCCTTCATGTTTATAATAACAATAGAGCCAAATTTTTCTTTATCAAAATTTTGTTTTTTCAGCTTTTGTATAAAATGATTATTTAAATCTCTGACATCAGGGTCTACATAAAAGACAAGATAAACTTTTCCTTTTATCATTTTTGTGGAAAATGGTTTTCCATTTACAAGACTTCCATCTTTTCCTTTTAGCTCTATGTACGGTGGCACAGAACCTAAATTTAACATTAAAGCTAAAAATATAGCTGTTAAAAATCCCAATTCAAAACTCCACAAAACTTAATACTTTCTTTAGTTGATATAATAATAAATTAAAACCAAGAAATTTTGGAGGATTTTTAGTCTTGGAATATATATATTTTGAAGGAAAAATAGTACCTGAAGATGAAGCTAAAATCAGTATCAAAACAAACTCTTTCCACTATGGTACAGCTGTATTTGAAGGAATAAGAGCGTATTACGATGAAGAAACAAACAAAATGTATGGATTATTTTTCAAGGAGCATTATCAAAGATTATTCCAAAACATGAAAGTATTAAATATGAAAATTGATGAATCAATAGACGAGCTTGTTGATATAACTAAAGAACTTATAAAGAAAAATAATATAAAAAGTGATATCTATATACGCCCTATAGTTTACTTTTCTGACCTTAAGATAAGTCCAAAACTTATAGGATATAAAGCCAAAATAGCTATTTATACCTATCCCCTTGGAGACTACATAGATATAAATCAAGGTGTTAAAGCTATAGTATCTTCGTGGAGAAGGCTAAATGATAATATGATACCACCAAGACTGAAAGTTGCTGGAGCATATGTTAATAGTGCTTTTTCAAAAACGGAAGCTATTCTTGCAGGTGCAGATGAGGCTATTGTACTTAACGAAAAAGGATTTGTATCTGAGGGAAGTGCAGAAAACATATTTATAGTTAGAAATGGTAAGCTTATTACTCCTCCTGTAAGTGATGATATTTTAGAAGGAATTACAAGATGGGCTGTAATACAAATAGCAAAAGATTTAGGATATGAGGTAGAAGAAAGACATATAGCCAGAACTGAGCTTTATGTGGCTGATGAAGTGTTTTTCTGTGGAACAGGAGCACAGGTATCACCAGTAATAGAGATAGACCACAGAAAAGTAGGAGATGGAAAGCCAGGAAAAATAACAAAAGAAATTCAAAAAGTGTATTTTAAGGCTGTAAGAGGAAAAATCGAAAAATACAAAAACTGGGTGATAGAAATCTGATGTGAAATTAGATAACTACATAAAATATGACCTTGAAAAAACTTTTAATATAAAGATTGACAGAGAAGTTTTCTCAAAAAAAGTAATATCTTTAGAAAAGATAAAAATAGATAAAGAAAAAGGTGTAGCTAAATTTCTTATACCTTCTTTAAAGGATTTAGATTATAAAAAAACAATAAAATTAAATAAGATTTTTCCATACATATTAGGTTATAAACCAGACTTATTAGATGGAAAAATTCTTTTAGTCCCACAGATATATGAAGAAGAACTTAAATTTATCAATTTATTTAATGTAAGTTTAGTCATAACACAAAGAGTTTTAGTTAATTCTCCACTGAAGATGTTTTATACTCCTATTTTAGAAACTAAAAATATAAAAAATCTAAATTTAGAAGAGGTTGTTTTTAAAGAAAAATCGTTTGAAATTAATGGAACTAATTTATTTTTTGACATAGGATATGGAAGTTATTATTTCTTCGTTATACTTCCATATGATTCTAAAACCCAGTCTATTAACAATCTTAGCTTCTATGGAAGCTACAAAGTTATAAAAGAATTAATAAGAAGGTCTTTACAGATTTCATCACCAAAAGGGTATAGAATAAGGTTTTTGTTTAGTGATTTAACATATTATAATAATGCAGGTCTTATAGAGCATATTAAAAATATAAACACAGAAAAGGTATTAGGAATTTTAAACGTTCAAAATAGTGGGCTTGGAAACGAAAAAATAGTTATAAAAAACTATAGGTACTTAATTGATAAGTACACAGAAAATAAAATAGACAATATACTTAGTAAAATAGGGGAAAGTGTTAATAAAATACCAATGAAAGAATATACAAATGTAGATTTGATAATACAAAATTCTCCAATTATATGGTTTTATTCTTATCCAAATGTGCATAAAAATAAACTACACTACAGTTTTTTATCAAAAGATAAAATAAAAAAAACTGCCTATATATTATTTTCAATTTTGAAAAACATTTATAGAGAGTTTTAGATGTTTTTCGAATTAGGCATAAAAGTTTTAATAGTTATTACATCTTTGATTATAGTACTTTATGAACATATAGATTATAAAATTCCATTTTTAATATTAAACCTGTTTTACATATCATCAGTATTTTTAATTATATCTTTCTACAAAGGAAAACTATTTAAAGTTTTGATGTTTTTTATTGATGTGATTTTTATATCAATTTTTTCATATCTTACATCATATCCTGAGATATCTTTGTTTATCTTTCCTCTTGCTGTGAACTTTTTAGAAAATAAAAAAGACATTATCCTATTTTCTGTGCTTTCTTTAGTTCCTCTATCTTTAGGTCTTTATATATCAGGTTTTTCAGAAATTATTTTTATACCTATCTATATTGCATTTATACTGTCTTTTTTAAATTTTTATAAAAAACTCTCTATTGAAAAAAAAGTTATAAATGAAATAAAGAAAGATATGGAAAGTATATACACAGAAAATCTTAAACTGCAAGAATATTTGTATGAATATCAAGCTTACAAAAATATAATAAATCTGATAAATGACTTAGAGGACAGGAATATCTCTTTAGAAGGATTTCTGTCAGCTATATATAATGAGACAAACACAAAAGGTATAGTTTTTTATGACTTTGAGAGAAGAAAATGTATAGCTATAGGAGAATTAGACTGTAAAAAAGATATTCCCAAATATCTAACTACAGGCTTTAATGTTTTAGAGGAAACTAAAGTAAACAAAGAGTTTTTAACAAAATACATAATTTCCTGTTCTATAGAAAATAAAAACCATATATATGGATTTTTAATATGTGGATATGAAACTTTAGATGATAAAGAAATAAGTCTAATGAAGGCAGTTCTTACAGCGGTAAGGAGTTATTACTGCTCATGAACAGGATATAAATCAAGAAGTTCTGGATATTTATCTGGCTTTTTCCCTTCTGCAAGTCTAAAAAATGAATCACTCCACCAGTGTATATTAAACTGACTAATATGGTTTCTTAAATTACTTATTTTCTTAGATTTTATTTTTTTGTCTTCCTCAAAAATATATTTTATCGTATCAGCTATATTTTCCTTATCATAAGGGTTTACAAGGTAAACATACTTACCTATTTCCGTAGAAGCCCCTGCAAACTCACTTAGCATAATACTACCTGTTAAATCAACATTAGAAGATGCATATTCTTTACAAACTATATTTAGACCATCTTTTATTGAGTTTATAAAGCATATATCTGAGACTCTGTAATAAGCTATCAGTTCTTTAAAATCTAATCTTTTATTTATAAAAAGAATAGGTCTCCATTCCTCAGTTCCATAGGTACCATTAATTTCTGCTATTTTGTGATGAAAAAGTTGCTCAAGCTGTGTATATTCAGGAAGTTTTTTTATATTCGGTGCTGTAGAAACTAACATAACAAACCTTTCTCTATACTCTGGATACTTTTCTATGAACCGTTTAATACCTTCTAACTTTTCAACCAGTCCTTTTGTATAATCAATTCTATCTATAGACAATATTAGATATTTATCTTTATATCTATCTTTTAAAACTTCTGTTATTTCAAGAACTTCTTTATCATAAGCTAACTGATTATATTTTTCAAAGTCTATACTTATAGGTAAAGCTGAAACTTTTATAGTTTTATTTGAAATTTTTATATTTGATACATAACTTTTTTCATTTACTTTCAAATCATAAAAATGATTAACACACTGGATAAAGTTATTTTTATCTACCTTAGTGTGAAATCCTATAAAATCATACCCAAGTAATCCATCAATAATTTTTTTTCTCCATGGAAGTTTTAAAAAATTTTCAAAAGAAGGAAACGGTATATGAAGAAAAAAGTACATTTTTGCATCTGGAATTTTTGCTTTAACAAATTCAGGTAGTATAAGAAAATGATAATCATGTACCCATACAACATAGTCAGGATTTTCTTTTAGGAAGGAAATGATTTTTGAGGCAAATTTTTCATTTACTTTGACATAGTAATTCCAATATTCTTCTTCAAATCTACAGTATTGAGAAAATGTATGGAATAAAGGCCATATAACTCCATTTGAGAAGTTATTAAAAAAATTTTCAAATTCCTCAAAACTTAGTGCAATAGGTAAAAGATTAAAACCTTTTTCTTTTCCTGCTTTAATAACCATTTCTTCTATTTTTTTTGAATACTTTGGATAGCCATACCACCCTAACCATATCACTTTAGAATTTTCTACACTTTGAGACAAGGTTGTTATAAGCCCTCCAGGACTTACCTTTACTGAGTACTGACTCTTTTTTTCTTCCCTTACAGACACCGGAAGTAATGCTGAAACCAATACAATTTTTTTCTTTTTCAATCTAATTCCGTAAGAACTGTAATTTTATAATTATAATAACACTTAAAAGTATTAAATAAAACTTTCAGGATACCATTTTTCAAAATTACCTAAAGCCTGTTTTAATTCAATTAAAAATCTATCTCTTGGTATTTCAATAGCTCCAAATCTAGCAAGATGTTGTGAAGATACCTGACAATCTATAAAATGAAAACCATCTTCTTTGAGTTTATCTACAAGATGTACAAAAGCTACTTTTGATGCATCTGAAACTTTTGAAAACATTGACTCTCCAAAAAAGACTTTACCGATTGCTACGCCATATAAACCACCTACAAGTTCTTCATCTAAATAGGCTTCTACACTATGAGCATATCCAAGCTTATAAAGTTCGGTATAGGCCTGGATAATCTCAGGCAAAATCCATGTACCTTCCTGTCCCTTTCGTTTTATTTTTGCACATTGATTTATAACACCTTCAAAATTTCTATTAAAATAGATTTTAAATTTATTTTTCTTCAGTACTTTTTTTAAACTTCTTGATATTTTTAAATCATCTGGATATAAAACCATTCTTGGGTCAGGACACCACCACAAAATAGGGTCGCCTGCACTATACCACGGGAATATACCTTTTTTATAAGCCTGTATTAAAGTTCCAGGAGATAAATCTCCCCCAATTGCTACCAGACCACTTTTTGATGAAAATTTTGGGTCTGGAAATGTGTCCCCTGGGTTCATTATTTTTATCATAAACAAAATTTAATCTTTTTATTAAAATTTTGCAAAATTTTCATATTATAATAATATTCCCTACATAACTTTAGCTTGGAGGCTGTAACTAAATGGCAAAAATCAAAGGACTTGCATGTAAAGAATGTGGAAGAGAATATCCAGTAGAACCTATCCATGTTTGTGAATTTTGTTTTGGACCTCTTGAAGTTATTTATGATTATGAAGAGATAAAGAAAAGTATATCAAGAGAAAAAATAGAAAAAGGTCCTAAGTCTTTATGGAGATACATAGATTTACTTCCAGTAGAAAACCCAACAGTAGGTCTTTCTGCTGGTTTTACTCCTTTAATTAAAGCAGAAAATTTAGGTAAAGAATTAGGATTAAAAAATCTTTACATAAAAGATGACTCTGTAAACCATCCTACTTTATCTTTTAAAGATAGAGTTGTTGCTGTTGCTTTATCAAAGGCTAAAGAATTTGGATTTGATACTGCTGCATGTGCATCAACAGGAAATCTTGCAAATTCAGTATCAGCTCTTGCAGCATCTTCTGGAATGAAATGTTATGTTTTTATCCCAGCAAACCTTGAAACGAACAAAATTATAGGCTCATTAGTGTTTGACCCTGTTGTTGTTGCAGTTGATGGAAACTATGACGATGTTAATAGACTTTCATCAGAGATAGCTAATGAGTTTGGATGGGCTTTTGTTAATATAAATGTTAGACCTTACTACTCAGAAGGTTCTAAAACACTTGCTTTTGAAGTGGCTGAACAACTTGGTTGGAAATCTCCTGATGCAGTAGTTGCTCCCCTTGCTTCTGGTTCACTATACACAAAAATATGGAAAGGATTTAATGAACTTAAAGAAGTTGGACTTATAGAAAACAATCCACCAAGAATGTATGGTGCTCAAGCTTTAGGGTGCAGTCCTATATATCAGGCATTTAAAGAAGGTAGAGACTGGATAAAGCCTGTTAAACCAGATACTATAGCTAAATCTATAGCTATTGGAAATCCAGCAGATGGACCATATGCTGTAAAAGTAGCAAAAGAAAGTAATGGTGATATGGAAGTTGCATCAAATGAAGAAATCATAGAAGGAATAAAACTCCTTGCAAAAACAGAAGGTATATTCACAGAAACAGCTGGTGGTACAACAATAGCAGTGCTTAAAAAATTTGCAGAGAAAGGTGTTTTTAATCCTGATGAAATTGTTGTAGCATATATAACAGGTAATGGATATAAAACAATGGAAGTTTTAGAAGGACATTTAAAATCACCAATTCATATAAAACCTTCTCTACAGGAATTTAAAGAGAAAGTTATAGGACAAACAGTAAAAGGATAAATATTAAGGAGGAATAATATGGCAGTAACTGTAAGAATACCAACAGCATTAAGAAGAATAACCCAAGGACAGGGAGAAGTTCAAATTGAAGCATCTACTATAGGAGAGCTTATAGAAAAATTAGAGCAGGAATTTCCAGGTATAAAAGAAAGATTACTAGATGAAAATGGAGAAATCAGAAAATTCGTTAATTTTTTTGTAAATGATGAAGATATTAGATTTTTACAGGGAAAAGATACAAAGCTTAAAGAAGGAGATGTAGTTTCTATAATACCTGCTATAGCAGGAGGAAAGTAATGAATTCTATGAAACTAAAACTTATCTATCCTGAAGAGAAAATCAAAGAACCTATCTTAAGCAGAATGTGTAAAACCTTTGATATCGATATTAATATCAGGAAAGCAAACGTACAGGAAAATATAGGCTGGTTAGAACTTGAACTTATAGGTAAAGAAGAAGAAATTGAAAGGGCTATTGACTGGTTAATTAAACAGGGTATAGAAGTATCTCCACTTGAAGGACAGGTATTTACTGAATAATGTCTTTAAAGATAGCAGTAATAGACATAGGAACATACTCAACCAGATTACTGATAAGTGGCATACATATTAAAGAAACATTAGAAGAAACTATAAAAAGTATTGAAGATATCCTATCTGTAGGAAGAATAACAGCTCTTGGTAGAGAAGTAAAAAAAACAAAAATTCTTCAAAAAGAAGCAATCCAAGAAACAATATCTGTATTAAAAGAATATGTCTTAATAGCAAAAGAACACAAAGTAGATAAAATTTTAGGATATGCAACTCAAGCATGTAGAATAGCAAAAAACGGAAATGAATTTCTCGAAAAAGTAAGACAGCTTGGCATAGATGTAAAGTTAATAGATGGTCAAACTGAAGCATGCTTATCTTTTTTAGCAACAGCCTATGGTGTTCTACCAGACAATAGCTTTGTTGTAGTAGACCAGGGTGGTGGAAGCACAGAATATGCATATGGAAAAAAAGAAAAAGATAACTACCAACTTATAGATTCTGTGTCTTTTCCTTTTGGTATAGTAAACCTAACAGAACAGTTTATAAAACACGACCCACCTTTAAAATCAGAATTGGCTGATATGAGAAGTTATCTAAAATCTTATATAAAAGATGCATATGAAAAGATGAAGAATACAGATGAGATAATTGGACTTGGTGGAACAATAACAACTCTGGTGGCACTTGAATACAATATATACCCTTATTCATCAGAAAAAGTTCATAGAAAAATATTGACCAAAAAAGCTATAGAAAAATGGTTAGAAAAACTTTCATCTTTAACCATTTCTCAAAGAAAAGCTATTCCAATGATAGAAGATAAAAGAGCAGAAGCTATTATATCTGGTATTGTTATATTTGATACTACATTAGAGATTTTCCAAAAAGATAAATTAAAGGTTAGCGATTGGGGCCTAAGACATGGGGCAATAATAAAGGAAGTTATGAATATCTTCAATAGAGGTGATGTATGTTAAAAATCCCTGAACATTTGAAAGATATAAAACCTTACAAACCAGGGAAACCTATAGAAGAGCTAAAGAGAAAATTAAATATAGATGAAGTAATAAAATTAGCATCAAATGAAAATCCTTTTGGATGTTCACTATTTGTTAAAAAAGCTATAGAACAGGCAACCTTACATATAAATAGATATCCAGATGGTAGTGCTTTTTATCTGAGAAAAGAACTATCTAAATTTTTAGAGATAAATGAAGATGAAATCATATTTGGAAATGGGTCTAATGAGATTATAGATTTAATTGCAAGAGTTTTTTTATCAAAATCTGATGAAGCTATCGCTTTTCAGGGGTCATTTGTAGTTTACAAATTAGTAAGTCAGATACAGGGAGCTAACTTCAAAGAAATTCCTTTAGAATGCGATTTTTCAAGGAATTTAGATAATCTGCTAAAGAACATAACCAATAAAACAAAGGTTATCTTTATAGATAATCCATGTAATCCAACAGGCTTTGCAAATAAAAAAGAAGAATTTGACGATTTTATAAAAAACATTCCAGATGATATACTTCTTGTATTAGATGAAGCGTACCTTGAGTATGCAAAAGAACATAATGTTCCAGATGGTTTAAATTATATACATCCATTAAATCCCAAAATACCACAAAAAAATATAATAGTACTTAGAACATTT
>JALSSG010000185.1 GCA_026984355.1 Hydrogenothermaceae bacterium | reverse complement strand
TGTTTATAAAGGAATAAAAGATATAAAAAATAAAGATATATTTTATTTGTGGTTTCCTGCTGTTTTTGTTTTTTTGATATTCTTTTATATATCCATAAAAAAGAGAGTAGAAGCTAACTGGCCTGCATTTGCGTATGCAACCTTTTTTATCCTTACATCTTACTATATATATAAAAAAAGATGGTTTAAAAGTTTTTATATAGCTTTTGTTTTTTCCTTATGCTTTATTTTAGTGTTCTTTTACTCTCCTATCGTAGATAAACTAAGATTAACAAAGTTATATCCACCAGAAAAGGATATGACAAAAAGGCTTGTAGGATGGGAAGAACTTGGAAGTAGAGTTTCTAATTTAATAAAACAAAAAAATCTAAATAAATATTTTATTTTCAGTAATTCATATCATATAGCTTCGGAGCTTGCCTTTTATGTTAAAGGTAATCCTCAAACATACTGTATAAATTTAGGAAGAAGAATGAACCAGTTTGACCTGTGGGAAGGAATAGAAAAATTTGAGAAAAAAGGATATTACGGAATATATGTTTCTGACAAACCAGCGGACAATAGAGTTTTAGAAGGTTTTGAAAAGATGGTATCTAAGGAGGTTTTTCCTGTTTATTACAGAGGGAAAGTCGTTAGAAAACACTACATATATATTTTCTATAACCTTATCCACATTAAACAAGAAAAGTTTAAGTCTTTTTAATCGGTTTTTTCTTTTTTTTAATTTTAATTTTTATTAATAAATAAAATAAATAATAATAATAGCCTGTGGATAACTAAGAAAAAATAGGATTTTTATAGGTAAATCAATCACTTATCCCTGTGGATAACTTTGTGGATAACCTGTGGATAACTTAAATTTAAAAAAAATCCTTTATTTAGAATACTTACGTAGTTAGTTATTATTAACTTTTTAATAAAATCAACTACTTATCCCTGTGGATAACTTTGTGGATAACCGTTAGTTATCCACATAATATCCACATTTTTCTTAAAGTTATCCACAGGTTTTTTTTTACAATTGTGGATAACTTTTCAGTTTTTTAATAAAATCAACTACTTACCCCTGTGGATAACTTTGTGGATAACTGCTAGTTTTTTTCTTTGTGCTTGTAAGAAGCATCTACAAATGATACGAATAATGGATGTGGATTAAATGGTTTTGATTTAAATTCTGGATGGAACTGGCATGCTATAAACCATGGATGGATTTCCTCTGGAAGTTCTATTATTTCAGCTAATTTTTTTGCTTTATATTCTCCTGATACTATTAGTCCTTTATCTTCAAGAATTGGTCTAAATTCAGGGTTAAATTCATATCTGTGTCTATGCCTTTCATATATCTCTTCTTGTTTGTATATACTGTAGGCTTTCGTACCAGGTTTTAAAGTACATTTATATGCACCAAGTCTCATAGTTCCACCTTTTTTATCAATACCTTTCTGGTCAGGCATAAGGTCAATTACAGGATACGGTGTTTCTGGGTCAAACTCTGTTGAATTAGCCTCTTTTAAACCTGCTACATTCCTTGCAAATTCAATAACTGCAACCTGCATTCCTAAACATATACCAAAGTATGGAATTTTATTTTCTCTTGCATATTTAACTGTTAATATTTTCCCTTCAACCCCTCTTTCTCCAAATCCACCAGGTACTAATATACCGTTTATATCCGTTAATAATTCATCTATATTATCTTCATTGATTTTGTCTGCTTCTATCCATTTTATATTTACTTTTATCTTATTAGGTATTTGGGCATGAATTAACGCTTCATATATACTTTTGTATGCATCTTTTAGCTCTACATATTTTCCAACTATAGCTATGTTTACCTCTTTTTTTAATTTAGATAAAACATTTACTATTTTTTCCCATTTTGATAAGTCAGGTTCTTTATACTCAAGGTTCAGTAGCTTTGATAGTACAATATCTAACTTTTCTTTCTTTAGGTAAAGAGGAAGTTCATATATTAAATTTAAGTCTGGAGCTGATAGAACAGCTTCTTCATCAACATTTGTAAATAATGCTAACTTTCTTTTTATAGGCTTTGGTAATGGTCTGTCTGCCCTACATATTAGTATATTAGGTTGTATACCTATTGCCCTTAATTCTTTTACAGAGTGTTGACTTGGTTTTGTTTTTAATTCTCCTGCTGCTTTTATATAAGGAACATATGTTAAATGAATAAAAACGGCATTATTTTTACCAAGTTCTAATCCCATTTGCCTTATGGCTTCCAGAAATGGAAGACTTTCTATATCTCCAACAGTTCCACCTATCTCTACAAGTGCTATATCTGAACCTTTTGCAGCCTTTTCTATACTTTTTATTATCTCATTAGTAAAATGTGGAATAACCTGTACAGTAGCACCTAAAAATTGTCCTCTTCTTTCTTTTTCTAAAAGTGAGTGATATAGCTTTCCTGATGTTGTATTGTTATACTTTGTTAATATAACATTTGTAAATCTTTCATAATGACCAAGGTCTAAATCTGTTTCTGCACCATCTTCTGTAACATAAACTTCTCCATGTTGATATGGGTTCATTGTGCCTGGATCTATATTAAGATAAGGGTCTAATTTTAAAAATGTTATCTTATAGCCCATTGATTCCAATATAGAGCCTATACTGGCAGATGTTACTCCTTTACCAAGAGATGACAAAACTCCACCAGTTATAAAAACAAACTTTCTCAAGTTTTAACCTCTGTTTTCTAATTTAAAATTCAAACTAAAACATTTTAAACTATTTATAGTTTTTAAATAAAGAGGTAAAAAAATGATTTTCAGATTTTTTATACTTCTTATTATAATTTTTTTTATAAGTCTTGGTATTGACTATATATTTTTAATTTTTGAAAAAGAAGGTTTCATACAAATTGGTTCTTTTATACATATTCTTGCTAATGGAATGCTTATTTTTATTCCTATTTCTGCATTAAAAGATAAAGGTTTCTATTCTTGTTTGCCTTTTGTTTTAATTTCTGCTTTTGTTGTTTTTGCTCCAATTGTTATAATGAAATACAATTATGTAGTTCTACTAAGTGTTGCTGTTTATTCTGTCTTTGCTATTTATATAGTCTGTAAAAAAACAAAAGATATAGGAGAAAAATGAGAAAAGAACTTAAAGAAAAAATTGTAAACCTTGTATCTAAAGATTTTAAAGAAGTATTAGATTTAAAAGAAAAAATCAAAGTTGATTTACCAAAAGAAGAAAAACATGGAGACATATCCACGAATATAGCTTTTTTACTTTCTAAACCTTTAAAGAAAAAACCTATAGAAGTAGCAAATAAAATAAAAGACATCTTAGAAAAGGATAAAGATTTTGAAAAAGTAGAAGTGGCTGGAGCTGGATTTATAAATATATTTCTTTCAAAAGATTTTTATTTTGAGTTCTTAAAAAAAGCTGTACAGGAAAATGATGAATATGGAAAAGAAAAAGAAAAAAACAAAGGAAAGATTAATATAGAGTTTGTAAGTGCAAATCCAACAGGACCTCTTCATCTAGGACATGGTAGAGGTGCAGTTGTAGGAAGTACTCTTTCAAATTTAAAAGACTATGCTGGATATGTAGTAGAAAGAGAATTTTATATTAATGATGCAGGAAGACAGATATATCTTCTTGGAAAATCTGTTTATGCTAGATTTAGGCAGATAGAAGAACCTGATTATCCTTTCCCAGAAGATGGATATAAAGGAGAGTATATAAAGGATATTGCTAAAGAACTTTACCAGTATGAAAGAGAAAAGATATATTCTATGTTAGATGAAGATGAAGCTATAGAGTTTTGTGCAGAGTATGCAAAAAATTATCTTCTTGATGAGATAAAAAAAGATTTAAAAGAATTTGGCGTTGAGTTTGATATATGGTTTAGTGAAAAATCCTTATATGAACATGGAAAAGTTGATGAGGCTATAGAGTTTCTAAAAAAGAAAGGGTTAGTTTATGAGAAAGAAGGAGCTTTATGGCTTAAGACAACAGTATATGGAGATGATAAAGATAGAGTTTTAATAAGGTCTGATGGTACATATACATACTTTGCAGCTGATATAGCATACCATTATGATAAATACAAAAGAGGATATGATTACATCATAAATGTATGGGGAGCAGACCATCACGGATATTTCCCAAGGTTAAAAGCTGCTGTAATGGCTTTTGGAGTTCCTGAGGAATGGATAAGAGTTATATTTATCCAGATGGTTAAACTATTCAGGAATGGAAAAGAGGTAAAGATGTCTAAAAGGTCTGGAGAGTTTATTACTTTAAGGGAGCTTATTAATGAAGTTGGAAAAGATGCAGTTCGTTATATGTTTTTGACAAAAGATAGTAATACTCATTTGAACTTTGATATTGACCTTGCATTAAAACAATCTAATGAAAATCCTGTTTATTATGTTCAGTATGCACACGCAAGAATAATGTCTGTTTTTAAAGAAGCCAAGCAAAGATTTGGTTTTGATGTGGAGGAAGATTTCAAAGCTGATGTTTCTTTATTAAAAGAGGATATAGAAAGACAGATAATGAAGGAAATAGCATTTTTACCAGATTTAATCAAAGAAACTGCAGAAAAAGAACAACCTCATAAGTTAACATCTATAACACACAATCTTGCCTCAAAATTTCATAATTATTATTATCATTATAAATTTCTTGTAGAAGATGAAAACCTTATGAGAGCAAGATTGTTTCTTTTAAAAGCTATAAGAAGTGCTCTTAGAACACTTTTCAAACTTATGGGAATAACTCCTGTGGAGAGAATGTAAATGGAAAAAGATATCAAAGATGCTGTAAAAAAATTAGAAGCAAAAAGAAAGAAAATAGAAAAAACAGAAAAGGTAATTCTTTTTCTTTCAGGAATAATTTTAATTGTTATTTTTTCTATTATAGGACTTAATATATATTCAGGAATGGGACAGAAAGTATCTGAACCGGAAGTAGAGGTTGTAGCAGGGAAAAAATTAGAACCAGAGAAAGAAATATTAATAGAGGATAATTTAGCTAAAGAAGAACATAAAGAAAAAATCCAGATTGAAGCAAATCTAAAAGATAAATCAGTTAAAGAAGTAGAGGAAAAAGAAGATATAAAAAAACCACAGGAAAAACCTGTACAGAAAAAGATTTCAACTGAAAAAAAGCCTTTACAAAAACAGACCAAAAAAGAAGAAAAAATTACTTCCTTTTATGCAATACAGGTAGGAGCATTTAAAACAAAATCTAACGCACAAAAATTTATAAATAAAAATAAGTTAGAAAACGCATTTATCTATTATGATAATAGTTTATACAAAGTTATGGTAGGAAAATTTAAAACAAAAAAGGAAGCATTTAAATATCTAAGGGAAAATAGTATAAAAGGGTTTGTAAGAAAGATAAAAGCCCAAAAGGGCGGTTAATCTTTCTTTTCTTGTGCTTGTTGTTGTTCCTGTGAAACTTTATTTATTATATCTTTCATCATATTACTTAAAAACTCTCCTCTATTTAAAAGAGTATGTTCTTTTAAAACTTTTTCTCTTCCAGACTTTGCTATCTCTTCTCTTTCATAAGGAGCATCTTGCAAGTAATACATTATCTTTCCTTCAATCTCTACAGGGTCTATAGGATGATATGTGACAATATCTTTATCTTCTGTTAAGATTGTTCTTGCGGCAAATCTGTCTTCTACCATAGTCATAGCTCCAGCAGCTACACTATTAAATACAGTAAACCCAAACGACGTAGGTAAAAATGTAGGTTGACTTAAAAGAGCTATTTTTGTTTTTTCTAAAAATCTTATTATTTCCTGAATATTGCTTATATCTGGATAAACAATAACATTATCAGGTGTTTCTCCTTCAACAGGACCAAGTACATGAATATCTATATCTTCTATAGATTCTAAAATTTTCCATCTTCTAAGGTGCATAGCATAAGAGCCTGCCTGCATAAGTAAATTTGTATATTCTTCATCTTTTTCTTGCTGGAATTTAAATAAAGCTTCCTGTATTTTTGGATTAAATTGTGAAGCGAGGAAACCTGCAGCAAATCTGACAGGCATATCTGGATTTCTGTATAAAAGTCTTCCTAATTCTACACTAAAAAAGTAAAGTGTTTCATCCATCTGACTTTGCCACTGCTGTTCAAATAATGAAGGGTCTATAACAGGACCTATAAATGTAATATCAAACTCCCTTTCCCATACAGGAGGTTTAAAGTAAGAAGGATTTATTCCAGGTAACATGTAGGCAACATTTTTTCCCATCCCAGCAAGCCACTGAGTATGTTCTACATCAACAGTTAAAAATAAAACCTGATTTGAATTCAGTACAGATTTTAATTTTACAAAGTGTATAAGAGGGTCTTCTATAAACCAACTTATATGTATATTCCCAAGAATATCAAAAAATGGCTTTCTTACATTATCTTTTTCAGCAAAAAGCACTCCATTTAGGTTTATATCAAATGTAAATAAAGGCTTAAAATCCATAATTTCTTGTGCTATCTGTTGAAGATTGGTTTCATCAGCATTAATAACCTTTATCTCAAAATCTTTAGAAGATACTGCTTTAGAAATTCCATCAATTATATAATCAGTAAAGCCTCTTGGGTCTGGGGTTTTAATAAAAACTACTCTCGGTTTCATTTTTCCTCCGAATATTTTTACTTTATTAAAAATTCTACACCAACTTTATGTAATTTCCTTTATTTTTGTAGATTAGTACTTGACAACCTTATAAAAACATATCTAATATTAAAAATGATAAAAACTACTAAAAATATAAAATACCTAAAAGGAGGCAAATCATGAAAAAACGCTTAGGTGCAGCAGTGCTTATGTCTGCAGTTTTTACTACTGGTGCGTTTGCTACTAACGGAGACAACCTTATATGTTCTGGACCTATTTGTAGAGCAATGGGAGGTGCAGGGATAGGATTGCCTATGGAAACTGATTCTATATACAAAAACCCTGCATGGATTGCAGAATATTCTGATGGTGAAACACTTATAGCATCTTTTGGAGGAACATTATTTCTTCCAACAGTTAAAGCTAAAGTAGATACTATGATGGTTAGATTGGACGCTAATAATGATGGAATGTGGTCACCTGGAGAACCAGTAGTGAATGTTGGTGGTATGACTGATTATGTAAAAAGTAATGCAGATACATTTGCAGTTCCTGAAATAGGACTTTTATACAGGTCTGGAAGAAATCTTACATTTGGTATAGCCGCATTTGGTATATCTGGTATGGGTGTAGACTATAGACAGGAAGCTCAGGCATTGTCTAATATGAATACATTATTCCAGTTCTTTAGATTTATGCCTTCTATTGGTTATAAAGCTGGGAACTTTTATATCGGTGGTTCTGTTCATGTAGCATATGGGCTTTTATCAATTGGAGCAAACACATGTTTGATGAACCCTGATGGTTCTATAAGAATGGGTGAACTTGACGGTGATGGTTCTCCAGAACCGATATGTTATCAGTCAGGAAGTGGTGCTTCTACAGACCTTGGGGTAGGGTATGATATAGGTATTGGATATAAACTATTCAATACAGTTTATGTAGGTATTAACTATCAATCTCCAGTAAAAATGAAATACTCAAAAGTTTTTGATTTTGATAAAAATGGAACTTATGAAGATTTAACACTTGAACAACCTGCTGAGTATGGTATAGGTATAGGTGTGGACTTTGGAAATGTAAGACTTGTAGGAGATTATAAAAAAATCAAGTGGGCAGACGCTAAAGGGTATGGTAAAGGAGATATAAACTTTGGATGGAAAGACCAGGATGTTTACGCTCTTGGTGCTGAGTTTACATTTGGAAGATTAAAACTTAGATTTGGATATAACAATGGAGAAACACCAATACCAAATGCTACATATAAAGTATCAGAACTTGGAGCCCAGTTTGGCGGTGCTATTCAAAACTCCTACTTTAACCTTGTAGGTTTCCCTGCTATTACAGAAGAAGCTTATACAACTGGTTTTAGCTATAATTTCTCTAAACACTTTACAATTGACTTTGCTTACACATATATACCAGAAGTTACAATAACTCATGAAGGTATAGATGATTCTGTCTCTCCAGCTGTGCCAGTTTACAAAGCTTCAGCTAAAAACAAACAAGATGTACTTACAGCTGCTCTTACATATAAATATTAATCACAGGAGGATGTTATCATGAAAAAAATAATAACAGCAGCAGCAGGTGTTTTACTTTTTAGTTCCTTGTCTTTTGCTCAGCCACCTTTTATGTCTCCAGAGTATGCAAAAGAATTTTGTGAACTGTGGAATAAGACAAAAACCCTTACAGAAGGTCTTGCAGACTGGTCAAAAAGTACAAAAGGTGGAAAAGATTATAGAAGTATACAGTTTTATAGAACAGACTGTGGGGGTCCAGAAAAAGCTGTAGAGGTTCATATAAAACATCAAAACGGAAAGGCTATATGTGTATATGGTGGAAAAGCTGTTGATAAAAATCCAGATTTTAGAATGTATACATCTACAAAAAAATGGAAAGAGTTAGCTAAGGGAGATTTTGGATTTATGGGAATGGGAATAATGAAAAAATTAAAGTTTGAAGGTTCAAAAGTTGAAGCTATGAAAAATATGGGACCATTCAAAGCTTTTCTTCTAAACCTTGGAAAAGTTCCTCATACAGACGAATGTCCTTAAATCAATAGGGGACTTTTGTCCCCTTCTTTTTTTCTATAAAATTTTCTTTTGTGATTAACTTTTGAGAGGTGGATTTGTATAGTCTTCTTTATACAATATTTTTAATCATTTTTTTACCTTTTTACTTCATATGGCTAAAAAAGAAAGGGTATTCATTAGACATAAAAGAAAGACTTGTTTTATATACTCCAGAAAATCTCAAAAATCCATTGTGGTTTCACTGTGCAAGCGTAGGAGAGCTTAACACTGCAAAGCCTCTTATAGATTTTTATTCAAAAAAATACAATATTTTGATAACAGTTTCCTCTCCAAGAGGAAAAAAATACGCAAAGGAAAATTTCAAATATGCAGCTGTCAGATTTTTACCATTTGATTATAAATTCTTATATAGAAAGTTTATTAAATTTTACAATCCAAAAGTACTAATCGTACTAGAAGGAGAATTTTGGTACAACTTTATAACAACTACTTCCAGTTTTACTCCAGTTATTTCAGCAAATACAAGAATATCACCTTCTTCATATA
>JALSSG010000184.1 GCA_026984355.1 Hydrogenothermaceae bacterium | reverse complement strand
TTCCTAAAGGGCTAACTTTAAATTTTCCAGAAAATGATATACCAGACATAGAATTTCCACTGGTTGTGAAGCCTGCTACAGAAGGTTCATCTATTGGGGTTTTCATAGTAAACGATAAAGCCCATCTAACTAAAGCAGTAAATGAAGCATATAAATTAGATTCAAAAATAATAATAGAACAGTATATAAAGGGAAGAGAACTAACAGTAGGTATTTTAAACGGAGAACCACTTGAAATAGTGGAAATAATTGTTGAAGATGGATTTTACGATTTTCAAAACAAATATCTATCAAATAAAACAAAATACATATACCCAGCACGTATAGAAAAAGAAATTTACAATAAAATCAAACAATTAGCTAAAAAAAGCTGTGATATCTTAAATGTAAAGGGAGCAGCACGAGTAGACTTTATTCTATCAGAAGATAATATTCCTTATCTGTTAGAAATAAATACTATACCAGGAATGACAGACCACAGTCTTTTACCAAAATCTGCAAAAGCTGCTGGTATTGATTTTGATACCTTAGTAGAAAACATCATATTAGGAGCATTATATGGTAAAGAAAAGAAAAAAATCTAAAAAATTTATAAAAATAAAAGGATTACTGGTTTTATTCTGGCTTATAGTATGTGCATCCTTGGGACTTTTCCTTCCTCAAATTCCAGTAATAAATAACCTAATCAAAATAGAAAAAGTAGAAATAGAAGGATACAAAGAGATAGACAAAAAAGCAATAAAAAGACTTTTTGAAAAAGAAAGCTGGATATTTATTAGAAAAAATAAAATAGAAGAAAATATAAAAAAACAATTCCCTCAAATACAAGAAGTAAGTATCAGGGTTATAAAACCTAAAGTTGTAAAAGTAAAGCTAACTAAAAGAACTCCCCTGGCAATACTAAAATTTAAGAAAAGAACATATGTTTTAGATAACAATTTTCAGATAATTAGTTTAAAATATTTTAAACAAGAAGACCTAAAAAATATTAAATACGAAATTTTATATAACGACCTTATGGTCAATAAAATTGATAAAAGAATTATAAAAAATATAGAGAAAATAGACAAAAATTTTAACTATTTTAATATAAAAAAATATATAATAAATATAAGCCAGATTGCATGTATTTTAGAAAACGGAAAAACGTTGGTTTTTAGCAAAGAAAATTTAAACAAAAGTATAAAAAGGGCGAAAAGCTTTTTTAATAAGGTAGATATTAGCAAATATAAATATATAGATTTTAGTTTTGATTCAATAGTGGTAGCAAGGAGATAACCATGGAAAAAGAAAAGATTATTGTGGCTATTGATATTGGAACATCAAAAGTAACAACAGTAGTTGGTGAAATAGATGAATTAGGAGATTTACATATTATAGGCTTTGGAGAAGCAAAATCCAAAGGAATAGACAAAGGTATAATTACAAATAGAAATGAAACCATAAAATCAATAAGAGAATCTGTAAACTTAGCTGAGACAACATCAGGTTTCAAAATAGTAGATGCAATTGTGAATGTAGGAGGACAACATATAGAGTTTCAAAACGACAAAGAGTTTTTAACTTTTGGAGTTAGTCAAAAAGAAATCACTCATGAGGACATAGAAAGCCTACATGCAAAGGTAATATCCAAAGTATCTAAAGAAAATTACGAGATAATTCATGCCTTAGCAAAAAGATACATAATAGATGATGAGAATGATGTTCTTGACCCTGAAGGAATGATAGCTTCTAAGCTAGAAGCAGAATTTCATATAATTCTTGATAAACAAACTTCTTATTACAATCTAAAAAGAGTTATAGAAGCAGCAGGTATAAATCCAGTTAAATTTGTAGCTAATCCAGTCGCCTCTGCAACTTCTGTTTTGTACAATGAAGAAAAAGAAATGGGAGTTATTCTTCTTGATATAGGTGCTGGAACCACAGATATGGCTATATATGTAGAAGGAGCTATAGAGTATACTAAATCAATACCTATAGGTGGAAACCAAATAACTATGGATATAGCTCATAGATTTAAAGTATCAAAAGAAGATGCAGAAACATTGAAAAAAGAGTATGGTGTAGCAATAGTAGAAGCGGTAGAACCTGAAGAAACTATAAGTATATATCCAAGAGGATATGAAGAAGCTGTAGAAATAAATAAAAGTCTTCTTGTAGAAACAATAGAAGCTAGACTGCTGGATATTTTTGACCTTATAAAAAAAGAACTACAACTAACACAGCTTTTAGGAAAAGTAAATGCCGGTATCGTAATAACAGGTGGTGTTGCAAATATACCTCATATAAAAACCCTTGCTGAAGCATCTTTTGGAACTGATATAAGAATAGGAAGACCTAAAGATTATAGAGGCTTTAGTGAAAAATTATCTTTTCCTCAATATGCAACCTCAATAGGTATGCTAAATATCCTAAGAAATGATAACAGCTTTAGCTCATCATTAGATATGAAACAAAACAGTAATTTTTTTGATATGCTAAAAAAATTTGCAGAAACAGTTAGAAGCTGGTTCTATTGATACAAAAAAGATTTAGTTTTATGGAGGATAATATGATGGAGAATTTTAACTATGATGCTAAAAATCCTTGTACAATTAAAGTGATTGGCGTTGGTGGTGGTGGAAGTAATGCTGTTGCAAGGATGTATAACGAAGGTCTTCAAGATGTTGAATTATATATAGTAAATACAGACCTACAACACTTAAACTCCTTACCTGTTCCAAATAAAATTCATATTGGTGAGAACATAACAAGAGGAAGAGGTGCAGGTTCAAAACCAGAGCTTGGAGAAGCAGCTGCAAAAGAAAATATAGAAGAGATAAAAAGCGTTATGGAAGGAGCTGATATGGTATTTATAGCTGCTGGATTAGGAGGAGGTACAGGAACAGGGGCGGCTCCAGTAATCGCAGAAGCAGCTAAAGAAATGGGAATTTTAACAGTAGCTGTTGTTACAAAACCTTTTGATTTTGAAGGAAAAATAAGAGCAAAAATAGCTGAAGAAGGATTAAATAAGCTAAAGGAAAAGGTTGATACATATATAGTTATACATAACCAAAGAATACTGTCTATAGCTGGAAGAAATCTTGCTTTTGCACAAGCGTTTAAGCTAGTAGATGATATATTATACAGAGCTGTAAAAGGAATAACAGACCTTGTATTAGTACCAGGACTTATTAACGCAGACTTTGCAGATATAAAAACAATTATGGAAAATGGAGGAAAAGCTCTCATAGGTGTAGGTAGCGGAAAAGGAGAAAATAAAATAGCAGAATCAGTACTTGCCTCAACCACTTCACCACTTTTAGAAGATACTTCTATAGAAGGGGCAAGAAGATTAATTATAAATATAGAAGTAAGCCCTGATTTATCTATCGTAGAGGTGGAAGAAGCAGTATCTCAAATAAAAGAAAAAGCACATGAAGAGGCTCATATAATATTTGGTGCATCTATGTCTACATCTCTTGATAATGAGATGAAAATAACTGTAATAGCTACAGATTTTGCCCAGGAAAAATCAGCTGAAATAAAACCTAAAGAAGCTATTAAAACAAGATTAAGTACAAAAGATAAAAAAGAGAAGAAAACCGAAGATAACTCAGGTATAAAAAGTCCATTTATTAAAGAAACCATATATGACGACCTTGATATACCTGCCTATATTAGAAGGAAAGGTGGTATAAATTGATAAATGTTGCTAATCTTGTTACTCTTTCAAGATTAGCAATTATTCCGGTTTTGATATATACAATCCAGCAGGAGTTATATCTCCTGTCTGGATTTTTTGTTTTACTTGCACTAATCTCTGATTGGTTAGACGGAATAATTGCTAGAAAAACAAACGAAGTTACACAACATGGTAAACTCCTAGACCCAGCTATAGATAAAATATTTATAATATCCGTTCTTGTTGCCTTTGTAGAAAAACACTACATAAGCACTTATCCAGTTTTCTTAATAGTAGCAAGAGAGTTTCTTATCACATGGCTTAGAAGTGTAATGGTAAATAAAGGTATAGTTTTACCTGCACAGCTTTCAGGAAAACTAAAGACGACTCTTCAGTTAATAGCTGTTTTCTTACTTGCTATAGGTTATATAGATATTGGCAATATAGTTTTATGGCTTTCTATAGCAGTAGCTTACATATCAGCATTTCAGTATTTTCAGATATTTTACAAAAAAAGAGCCTGGGCATGATTGATTATACACTGGTATTTTATCTAATTCTCACTTACCTTATAACCTCTATACCATTTGGTTATATAGTTGGAAAAATATTTGGTAAAGATGTAACTAAAGAAGGTAGTGGAAATATAGGAGCTACAAATGTAGCAAGAACAATAGGCAAAAAAGCAGGAGCACTGGTTCTTTTTTTAGATGCACTAAAAGGTTATATTCCTGTTAAATATGCACAGGAATATTTTTTTTATAATTCTAAATACATCATGCTTGTTGCAATTGTAGCAATAATAGGACACTGTTTTTCTATATTCATGAAATTTAAAGGTGGAAAAGGTGTAGCTACAGGATTTGGTGTTCTAATTGCCCTATCTGTAAAAACAGCACTTATAGTATTTCTATTTTGGCTTGGAGTATTCCTTGTTTCAGGTTATGTTTCACTAGCTTCTATAATGGCTTCTTCTATATCATGGATTGTTCTTTTTTATATAGAGAAAGATTTTTACTTATCTGTAGCAGCTTTTATAGTATCTTTGATAATTGTGTACAAACACTCATCTAATATAGAAAGATTACTAAAGGGAACAGAAAACAGATTTTTATATAAAGCAAAAATTAAGGAGGATTAATAAGTGATTAGGGTAAGATTTGCTCCAAGTCCAACAGGATTTCTTCATGTTGGAAATGCAAGAACAGCTTTGTTTAACTATCTTTTTGCAAAACATAATAATGGTAAGCTTATACTTAGAGTTGAAGATACAGATAAAGAACGCTCCAAAAAAGAATATGAAGATATGCTTATAGAAGACTTAAAGTGGCTTGGAATAGAATGGGATGAAGGACCAGATATTGGAGGTGAATATGGTCCATACAGACAGTCTGAAAGGCTTGATATTTATAACAAATATATACAGGAACTCCTAGAAAAAGGACATGCATA
Organism: Hydrogenothermaceae bacterium; assembly: GCA_026984355.1. GTDB lineage: Bacteria > Aquificota > Aquificia > Aquificales > Hydrogenothermaceae > JAADDZ01. The sequence goes on along the minus strand of JALSSG010000184.1, from coordinate 4,104 downwards.
CTATTGCTATTGTCTTCCAGAGGAATTAGAAGAGGAAAGGAAAAAAGCTTTAGCAGAAGGAAGACCTCCAAGATATAGTGGAAAATGTAGGCATCTTACGCAGGAAGAAAAAAAACAGTATGAAGAAAAAGGAATAAAACCTGTAGTTAGGTTCAAAGTTCCTGACGGAAGGATTATTGTTTTTGATGACCTTATAAAAGGTCATATAGAAATAGGTGTTGATGAGTTTGGTGATTTTGTAATAGTAAGACAAGATGGTATGCCAACATATAACTTTGTTGTTGTAGTAGATGATGCTCTTATGAAAATATCACATGTTATAAGAGGAGAAGACCACTTATCTAACACACCAAAACAGATTTTAATATACGAAGCTTTAGGTTTTGATATACCTGAATTTGCCCATTTACCAATAATTTTAGGAGAAGACAGAAGTAAACTATCAAAAAGACATGGAGCAGTATCTGTAAGAGCATTTAAAGATGAAGGTTATATGCCTGAAGCCCTTTTTAACTTTTTATCTTTACTTGGATGGCATCCAAAAGAAGATAGAGAAATTTTATCAAAAGAAGAAATCATTAATGAATTTGATATAAAAGATATACATAAATCACCAGCAGTTTTTGACAGAACTAAATTAAGATGGATGAACGGTGTTTATATAAGAGAAATAATACCTTTAGAAGAACTTACAAAAAGAGCAGAACCATTCTTTAAAGGCTTTGGATATATAGGAAGCTTTGATTATTATAAAAAAGTTATGCAAGCAATAAGAGATAGTATAGAAACCTTAATGGACATAAAAGAAAGAGCTCGTCCATTTTTCGTAGATGAGTTTGAATTTGATGATAAAGCAAAAGAAGAATTAAGTAATGAAACAGCATATAAAGTTATTCAGACATTATATGAAAAAATAAAAGACAGAGACACTTTAACAGGTGAAGAGTTCAAAAAAATAATGAAAGAAATACAAAAAGAATTAAAGGTAAAGGGAAGACAGCTATACCATCCAGTAAGAATAGCTTTAACTGGAGAGCATTCTGGTGTAGGACTGGATATACTTGTTGAAGTAATAGGTATAGAAAGAGTTAAAAAACGTCTGCAAAGAGCCTTAGAATACTTTGGTTAGTAAGTTATGAACTCTTATAAGTGGTTATTAACTTTTTGTAAAATTTATTGACAATTTTAAAAGTTTATTATAAATTAAATTACACCTCCCCCCCTTCCCTCCCCCAAATCCTGGGGCCTCGCAATGAGGCCTCTTTTTTAAAGTTTCCTATACTAACAATTATCATTACCGCTTTAACAGTTCTGAAACTTTAAAAACTGAATAAAAATCAAAGCCTTCTTTTTGGATATTTTCAGCACCACCTTCTTCTCTATCAACAAGAGCAATTATTCCAAGTACATTAAGCCCATTTTCTTTTGCCACTTTTGCTGCCTTTAGACATGAGCCAGCAGTAGTTACTACATCTTCAACTATAAATACATTATCTCCTTCTTTTACATTTCCTTCTATTTGCTTTCCTGTTCCATGTTTTTTTGGTTCTTTTCTAACAACAAAAGGTTTAATAGGATGCTTTTTTAAATAGGATACAATAGCAGTGGCATAAGCTATAGGGTCTGCACCTAAAGTTAACCCACCAACTCCATCTGGATTTTTTTCTTTAACTATATCAAAAATAACATTTCCTACTATATAACCACCTTCTGGGTCTAATGTAATCACTCTTAAATCAAGATAGTATGTACTTAGTTTTCCAGAAGAAAGCTTAAAAATTGGTTTGTCAGAAACTTTTAAAGCTTTTTTCAATATCAACTGTTTTAACTTATCTCTCATTAAAAACTCCTTTTAGAATTTAAAAACAATATAATATTATAAAAGCTATAAGCTGGAGGATTTAGATGAAATCTTACAATGTAGCAATACTTGGAGCTACTGGAGCTGTTGGAAAAACAATGTTAAAAGTCCTTGAAGAAAGAAACTTTCCTATAGAAGAATTAAGACTTTTAGCATCTGAAAGGTCTGCAGGTAAAGAAATAGAATTTAAAGGAACAAAATACAAAGTAGAACCTGTAAGTCCAGAAGCTTTTGAAGGAATAGATATTGCTCTTTTTTCTGCCGGTTCAAGCAGAAGCAAGATATGGGCTCCTATTGCTGTAGAAAAAGGTGCAGTAGTTATTGATAATAGCTCAGCTTTTAGGATGGAACCAGAAGTACCTCTTGTTGTTCCGGAAGTAAACCCTGAAGATGTACAAATTCACAAAGGTATTATAGCCAATCCAAACTGCTCTACTATACAAATGGTTGTAGCTTTATACCCGATACACAAAGAGAAAAAAATAAAAAGAATAATAGTATCAACTTATCAGGCTGTTTCAGGTGCTGGTGCAAAAGCTATGGAAGACCTAACAGAAGAAACAAAAGCTAAATTTGAAGGAAAGTATTATATACCAGAAGCACTTCCAGCAAGTATAGCTTTCAATGTAATCCCAAGAATAGATGTATTTTTAGAAAACGGCTATACGAAAGAAGAAATGAAAATGTTTAATGAAACAAGAAAAATTATGCATGCTCCAGATATAAAGGTATCAGCTACATGTGTTAGAGTCCCTGTCTTTATTGGACATAGTGAAAGTATAACAATAGAAACAGAGTATCCAATAACACCAGAGGAAGCAAGGCAGATTTTATCATCAGCACCTGGTGTAATAGTAGAAGATGACCCTGAAAACAATGTTTATCCAATGCCTATAGAAGTAGAAGGGAAAGACGATGTTTTTGTAGGAAGAATAAGAAAAGATTTAGCATTTGATAATGGACTTTCTATGTGGGTCGTTGCAGATAACCTAAGAAAAGGAGCTGCAACAAACGCTGTTCAAATCGCAGAGCTACTTATTAAATATGCAATGGTATAGGAGCTAATATGAAAGCCCTAATAACTATAATATCTTTATTGGTGATAACTGGTTTTTCTCTTGCATTTGACAAAAATCCAGTAGTTTTATTAAAAACTAACTTAGGAGAAATATATATACAGCTATTTTCTGACAAAGCTCCAAAAACGGTAAAACAGTTTATAAGATATGTTAAAGATGGCTTTTATAATGGAATAATATTTCATAGAGTAATACCAGATTTCGTTATTCAAGCTGGAGGATTTGATAAAAACTTCAATTACAAAAAACCAAAATATCCACCTATTGAAAATGAGGCTGATAACGGATTAAAAAATAAAAAAGGGACTGTTGCTATGGCAAGAACTTCTGACCCTCATAGTGCAAATGCTCAGTTTTTTATAAATCTTAAAGATAATTATTTTCTTGATTTTAGAAATAAAACACCAGAAGGTTGGGGTTATACTGTATTTGGAAAAGTTATAAAAGGCATGGATGTGGTAAACAAAATAGCAAGTGTACCAACAAAAACAGTTATAACTCCTTATGGATATATGAGAGATGTCCCTGTAAAGCCTATAATTATAATAGAAGCAAAAGTTGTCAGTAATGATAAATAAAAACATAGATATAAAAGAGCTTGAAAGTCAACAGTTAGAACTTGCTTCTAAGTTAAAACTAAAAGATAAAATTCCTTTAAACAGGATAAAACTTATAGCAGGAATAGATGTTACTTTTACCAACATATGGATTAACCCAACAACAGCAGTTGCATGTATAACAGTAATGGAAATAGGTACATTTGAAATAAAAGAAGTAGTTTATGCCAAGAAAGTTATAGATTTTCCTTATATACCAACATTCTTAGCATATAGAGAACTTCCTGTAATACTGGAGGCATATAGAAAACTAAAAATTAAACCAGATGTATTCCTTATAGATGGACAGGGAATAATTCATCCAAGAAAAATGGGAATAGCTTCTCATTTTGGAGTGATAACTGACGAAGTTTCTATAGGAGTTGCAAAATCAAAACTGGTAGGTTCTTATAAGGAACCAGAAAATAAAAGATTTGCTGCCAAACCAGTATATATTGATGGAGAAATTAGAGGATATGTAGTTAGAACAAGGAAAAATTCTAAACCTATATTTATATCACCAGGAAACAACATATCAATAGATAGTGCAGTAAAAATAGCTGTACGT
>JALSSG010000183.1 GCA_026984355.1 Hydrogenothermaceae bacterium | reverse complement strand
TTTTTGCTCTATATTTGATATTTTTACTATTAATAAATATGCACTTATTATTAAAATACTTGCTAAGGCTATGTTTGTATAATTTAAGACTGTATTAAAAACCTTTTTCTCTTTTTCACTTTCTGGTAGGAAGTTAAAAACATCTTGAGTAAAGAATGCTCCTATTGGAACTAAGTATTTTTGAAAATCTTCTTCCTTGATGTTTTCTGCTATAGATTTGTGAAAAATAGTTGATACAGGTGTATTTGAAAAATTATAAGTAAGTTGTGCAAGTTCAAGGGAAGAGTGCATCTGTCCGCTCAAAATAATCAGGTCTATCTTTTGAGTTTTATTTTGGAGTATATAATGGTAAGTTATGTTTATATTTTCATAAAAGAAATTTATTGGGTCTTTTTTTTCACTATCTGGTATTTCTACTACTCTTGAGTAAATTAGTATATTTCCTTTTGAAATATTTAGTATGAGCTTTTCTTCGTCTGCAAAACAGTGATATATGTATATCTTATCATCTATAATATTTGATATGTTGTGAATAGCTATTTGAGATAATGTTAATGCTTTAATTTGTTTTGTATCTATGGTCTTTTTCTTTTTTAGTATATAAACATAGTGTAGTATCTGGTTATTCTGTATTATTTCTGGATTTTGTATAAAGTGAATTATTAGATTTTCATCTAATATGTTTAATTTTCTTCTTATTAAAAGCTCTTTTGTTTTTCTGTCTTTTATTGGTGGAAGATAGACAGTCTGTATTTCAAAATCAAAATCTGTGTAGCAGTAAACAATCTTGTTTTTGGTTTTTAAGTTTTTTATCTGTTTTATATAAACTTTTTCTTTTTTCTTTTTTCCCTTTATACAGATAATTTCTTTATTAAGTTTTTCTTCGCAAACAGTTATCATCATTTTTTATGGTAATAAATAAAGTCTTACCTGGTCTGATGTTCCTTCTAAAGTCCAGCAGTCTGTATTTGGACTATAAGGGTCTGTAGTTTTGAATAAAATATCTCCAGTTGTGGCTTCTCCGTCATCTATCATCTGGTCTAAAGCACATATATACTTTATAGGAACAGGTGCTGGAGGATAGGGAGATGCATTATTTGAAAGAAAATATAACCACGTTGCTGTTCTTCCTCTGTTAGTTTCGTAATATACATGGTAAGGAACACCAAAAACAGAGTTTCTATCAGATGCTTTTAGAAAACCATGTACATCAATTAGTAAATACCAGAAAGCTAAATATTCTGTGGTATTATCTATAAATCCGTTTTTCGTGCCTGCACAGTCAGTTGTTATATTTGTAGGGGTTGGAGTTGTACATCCGTCTCCAGGATAGAACCTGTATCTATCATAAAAAGCATTGGTAGCAGCTAATATTTTGTTATATTGTGCGGCTAAATGTTTTATTTTTGCATTTTCAATAAGTTGTCTACCTTTAAATATCATTCCAATAATAAGTCCTATTATTACAAGTACTATAGCAATTTCTATCAGAGTGAAACCTTTTTTATTTCTCATGATTTTTCCCTGTTTTTTTATTGTTTAAAATTATTTCGTAAGTTATGGGATTAAATATAATCTTATTTCTTCTTTTCCATTTAGTTTTAACTATTTGCATATTCGAATTAGATATACGTCCGTCATATATGTTATGGAGGAGCTGTATAGACAGCAATCTCCAGATAAGGATTTATTCTTTTAGAACATAAATAGTCTTTCTTGAGTTGTAGTACTATTTAAACTCCAGCAATCAGTATTTGTATCATAATTTAAACTTCCACCGCTTAATCTTATATCTCCCGTGTCAGACTTTCCATCATCAACAGATTTGTCTAAAGCACATACATACTTTGCCTCAATATTAAAACCAGATGTTGGATTACCATCTAAAGGATTTGTATTTACTAAATATAGCCAGTTTCCTGATTTTCGATTAGAACCAGAACCAATAGTACTATAACTAATAAAC
>JALSSG010000182.1 GCA_026984355.1 Hydrogenothermaceae bacterium | reverse complement strand
CGTTTATAGCAAATGAGCTTGGCTGGATTTCAACAGAAGTTGGTAGACAACCATGGCTTGTATATGAAATATTAAAAACTGCAGATGGAGTATCTTTTGTTCCAGCTTCAAATGTAGCTCTTTCTCTTGCTGTATTCGTAGGAATATATACAGCTTTGTTTATCATCTACATCTATACAATGGTTAGAGCTATAGCAAAAGGACCAAATCAAACACACTAAGGAGGTTTATCAACATGCCAACAGAAATATTTACAACTTTAAATGGGATATGGTTTTTGTTAGCAGGTATATTTTTAGTTGGTTATTCTTTGACAGATGGTTTTGACCTTGGGGCTGGAGCACTTCATTTATTCACAAAAGATGAAGATATAAGAAAAACATATATGAATGCTATTGGACCTGTATGGGATGGTAATGAAGTCTGGCTTATTGCAGGTGGAGGTATGCTTTTTGCAGCTTTTCCAGTGGTATATGCTGTAGCTTTCAGTACATTTTATATTGCTATGTTTATAGTACTATGGGCATTAATTTTAAGAGCTGTATCTTTTGAATATAGAAATCAAAAAGATAGTCCTGTCTGGAGAAGATATTGGGATATTGCATACTGGATTGGGAATGTTGTTCCTTCAATTTTATTTGGAATAGCTGTTGGAAACGCTGTTTTAGGAATACCTATAGATGAAAGAGGTGTTTTTCATGGAAGCTTCTTAACATTGTTAAAGCCTGCAGCTATTTTAATGGGATTTGTATCACTATTTATGTTTGTTATGCATGGAAGTGCATATTTACTTATAAAAACAGAGGGAAAAGCTTTTGAATTTGCTAAAAAATCTGCAATTATAGGTTTTGTTGGTTTTTTGATTTTTTTATCTCTTGCAGACTTTTTTATAATTGCCACAAAACCTACTTTATTTAACAACTTTTTTGAGTATCCTGCTTTCTGGGTGGCACCACTTATTATGATAACTGGACTTATTCTGTACTTTAAATGGCTTGTAGTAGATGAGAAATACAATAAAGTGATTTGGGGCTCATCTTTAACTATTATAGGTACTATTTTGACGATAGCTTTAGCCTCTTATCCTGTTTTTATTCGCTCTACAATAGATGAAAAATACAATTTAACAATATGGAATAGTGCGTCTTCAGATTTAACATTAACCATTATGTTAATTTCTACTTTAGTGTTTTTACCAATAGTAATTGGATACACAATTTATGTATATAGAGTATTTAAAGGAAAAGTATCTGCTAAAGGAGGTTATGGTCATTAAATATGATATATATCATAAATTACTTGTTTTTAGTAGTTAATATTTACTAACAAACCTCAGGAGGAATAAAATGGCAAAAGTTGTTATTGTTGGAGCAGGATTTGCAGGCCATTATGGAGCTTTGATTTTACAAGATGAACTAAAGAAATTAGGAAATAACCATGAGATAACAGTTATTAGCAGAGTTGATAAATTTACATATATTCCTTCACTGGTCTGGGTAGGAATAAACCAGATGAAAGCAGAAAAGACACAGTTTAGATTAAAACCTGTTTATGACAAGTTAGGTATAAATTTTATTCAAGGAAAAGTGTATGAAATATGGCCAGATAATAAGTTTTTAAAGGTAGAGCTTCCAGATGGAAAAACAGAAAATGTTAAATATGATTTTCTTTTAGTGGCAACAGGGCCTTATCTAAATTTTGAAGCCACACAAGGACTTGGTCCAGATAAAGGTTATACTCAGTCAATATGTACACCTCCTCATGCAACGCAAGCAGCAGCAAAATATCTAGAATTGGTTTCTCGTTTAGAGAAAGGGGAAAAAGCTACAATTGTAATAGGAACAGGGCATGGGACAGCAACTTGCCAAGGTGCAGCTTTTGAATATATATGCAATGTACATAATGATTTAGTAGATAGGGGTTTAAGAGATAAAGTTAAGCTTATATGGTTATCTAATGAGCCAAGACTTGGTGATTTTGGTATAGATGGACTAGAGGCTAAAAGAGGTTCGTTAATTTTTACATCAGAAATGATGGCAGAAGGTTTATTTGCAGATTATGGTATTGAGTATGAGATAAGAAGCCATGTTCATAAAGTAGATGATAAAAAAATATACATAGAAAACTTAGATGGAGAATTTAAAGAAATAGATTATGATTTTGCTATGTTAATACCTCCATTTAAAGGACAACCGATAAAATGGTATAACAAAGATGGTAAAGATATAACAAGTGAAGTTTGTAATCCTGCAGGATTTGTTAAAGTTGATGCAACTTATGGAAAAACTTGGGAAGAACTAGATGGTCCTGATTGGCCAAAGACATATCAATCTCCATATTATGAAAATATTTTTGCAGCAGGTATAGCATTTGCACCTCCTGGACCCCTTTCAGAACCAAATAAATCTCCAAATGGGACTATAATCGCTCCTGCACCACCACGAACAGGTTATACTGCAGAACTTTCTGGAAAAGCAGCAGCCTTAAATATAGTAGAAATGATTAAAGGAAACAAACCCAATCACACTGCATCTATGGCTGAGACACCAGGTCTTTGTATAGCATCAATGAAAAAAAGTATTTTTGGTGGAGAAGCTGGCACAATAGCAATATATCCTGTAGCAAGAGACTACACAAAATATCCAGAATACGGCAGAGATATTAATAACTGTACAGCTGAAATAGGTATGGCTGGTGCATGGTTTAAACTAGCTTTACATTATGCATTCATGTATAAACTACAGGCAAAACCTTTCTGGAAGCTTATACCATAGGAGGAAAAAATGAAACATAAAAAAATAGAAAAAAAAGCTACATTTAGATTTAGTAAAAAAGATAGAAGAAGAATGAAAAGTTATGTTTATCAATTTTTTAGAGCTATCGTACTTGGATTTAAGTTTTGGTCTTTAGTTAGAAAAGTACATTAAATCTTTGTTTTAAAAGCTCCTCCTTTCTCTCCTGCTTTTCTTTTTTTATATGATAAAAATCTTTTGTTTTATTACTTTACTATCATAAAATTTAAAAAAAGCTTTAAGGAGAAAAATATGCTTAATTATTGGGAAGCGTTAAATATAGTACTTGAAAATACAAAATTATTAGGTAAAGAAAAACTATTATTAACTGATTCTTTAGGAAGAATATTAGCAGAAAATATAGTAGCAGATAGAGATAATCCTCCTTTTGATAATAGTGGTATGGATGGTTTCGCCGTTAGATATGAAGATATTAAAGGTGCCTCTGAAGAAAAACCAGTTGTTTTAGAAATTATAGGTGAAGTTAAAGCAGGTGGAGAAACTATAAAAGTAAAGCCAAAGACTGCTGTTTCTATATATACAGGTGCTATAATCCCTGAAGGTGCAGATACAGTTATACAAAAAGAATTAACTAAAGTTCAAGATGGGAAAGTCTTTATTTTTAAAGAACTTCCTAAAGGGACAAATATAAGAAAACAGGGAGATGATTATAAGAAAGGAGATATTTTAATTCCTGAAGGTACAACTATAAGAGCTCCAGAAATTGGTATTATGGCATCAGTAAATAAGCCTTCTGTTTATGTAAGACAAAGACCTAGAGTTGGAATTTTAACCACAGGTGATGAAATCCTTGATATAGGAGAACCTATTACATCACCGTCTCAGATAAGAACTTCAAATACATATTCATTATATGCTCAAATATTAGAAACAGGAGCTGTTCCTGTAATCCTAGGTTTTGCCAAAGATAATCCAGAAGATTTAAAAGAAAAGTTATCTTATGCTAAAAATTGTGATGTATTATTAACAACTGGTGGCGTTTCTGTTGGTGAGTATGATTTAGTAAAAGATTTTGTTTCACAGGTCTTAAATGTAAAGCCTATTTTCTGGAAAATTGCCCAAAAGCCAGGAAAACCTGTTGTATTTGGAACATGGGGAGATAATAGTGAGAAATTATTTTTTGGTATACCAGGAAATCCTGTTGCTGCGATGGTAGTATTTGAAACACTTGTAAAGCCTGCTTTAAGAAAAATGATGGGATTTAAGAAAAATTATAATCCAATTATTAAAGCTAAATTAAGAAAAGGATATAAAAGAAAAAAAGCAGATAGACTTGAATTTATAAGAGTTAAATTAGAAAAAACAGACGAATGTTTTTTTGCAGAAATTACTGGAAAGCAGGGGTCAAATATCCTTACAAGTATGTTAAAAGCTAATGGATTAGGAATTATTCCTCAGGAAGTAAATGAAATAAAAGAAAACGATTATATAGATGTAATTATCTTTGATGTTTCGTTTTTAAATAAAACATTCTAAAATGAAAAAAGCCCCAAAAAGGGGCTTTTGATTTATGCTACCTGTTCTTTTACAGGTGGTGGAGGTAAGAAAGGTTTTATACCCTGGCTTTGTGCCCATTCTCTAGCTAAGTCATATGCTGCAGAAGCGGTAGCTAAGTTTTTCTCAATTAGTTCAAGTTTTCTTTTGAATTTTCTCTCAATAGCAGAGTCTAATGATGCAGTACCACCAGATGCAACATATTTTTTCAAGAATCTTGCTTTTATACCTTCTTCTATTGAGTCTTTACTTACTATACCCATTGCACCAAACAGTGCTCCAAGCATAGCCATATTAGTAGCAAGCTCTGTACCAGCTATTTCTACAGCAAATTTAGTAAAGTCTCTTGTTAAAATATATACATTTTTATCTTCAAGTAATTTCCTATCCTCTTTTGTTAGTAAGTCATGTTCACTGTTTATAAGAATAAGTCCATATTCCTTAATTCCAGAGTAAAACGGCATTGTGTAAGATTTACCCATAGTTATAACCTGTGGGTGAAAAACCATTATTACATCAGGATAAACAACTTCTCCTCTATCATATATAGGAACTATCCCTATTCTCGCATAACTTTCAGAAGGAGCCATCCTTTTTTCTGCACCAAAGAATGGATTAGAAACAGCATAATATCCTTCATTATCAGCAGCTGTAGCAATTATATGAGCTGCTGTAACAGCACCCTGCCCACCAAGAGCAGGCATTCTTATTGAAACAAGTCTTCTTTCCATTACAGTAAACCCTCCGCTTTATATTTAGCTATAACTTCTTCAGCTTCAGGAGTTTTATATTCGAAAAATGCAAATCTCTCTTTATCTCTACTTCTCATTTCATCAAGACCGTCATCAGAGTTAAGACCTATTTCAAGTATACATGGAGTATAAAGGTGTATATAAGTAGGTCCTACTTCTCTTGCAACATATATAGCTTCTTTTATAACTCTTTCAACCTTTTTAGGTGAAGAAACAGTTAATCTTGCAACATAATGACAACCAGAATCTATAGCAAGTTGCCACATAGGAACTTTCTCAAACTGTTTACCTTTTGGAGCCATTTTGAAAACATGTCCTTTTGGTGTTAACCCAGATTCCTGACCACCTGTGTTAGCATAAACTTCATTATCAAAACATATTGTTGTTATTTTTTCTTGTCTAAAGAAAGATTGAAGAGTATAGTCTAATCCAATGTCAACAGTAGCACCATCACCAGCTAATACTACAACATCTTTTACTTTATCAGGAAATCTCCATTCAAGAACTCTTTTTATACCAGAGGCTACAGAGTTCTGGTTTCCAAATAGAGAGTGAACTGTGTGAAGTGATATATGAGGAAAAACCAGTGATGTACATCCTGTAGAATTTACGATTATAGTATCTTCTGGATTAGGTAAAGAAGCAAGAATGTATCTTATTGCTGCAGACTCAGGACATCCTGCACACAATGAATGCTCTTCTAAAAGCTCTTTACTTACAGGTAAATCCATCACACCTCTTTTTGGATTACCCCATGTGGCTTTTTCTTCAAGGTCAATAACTTCTTGAGGAACTATATCTCTAAATTCTTCATTTACTTTATATATTTTATACGCCATAGCATACCTCCTTATTTAATGTATTCTAAAACTTCTTTTACTATTATTTCTTTAGGCATTGTCATACCACCAGCAACTCTTGGTGTACCAATAATCTCAGCATTTGATTTTTTGTATAGAGCTTTTCTAACTTCTCTTTCTAACCATCCAACTACATTAAATTCTGGAATAAAGATATATTTAGCATTTTTTGTAGCTTCTACTAATTCTTCATAAGGGAATGGTCTTATTGTTTTTAATTTTACTACTTTTGCTTTTATACCTTCTGTTTCTTCTAACATTCTAACAGCTTCTTTTGCCTGAGATGCTGCAGTTCCACATGCAACAAATACAATGTCTGAGTCTTTATCACCAAATTCTTCAGTTAATCCTCTTAAATAATGTTTTGCATATGGTCTTGACCTTTCTATTGCAGCTCTTACTTCCCACTGCCAGCTAGCATGAGTAGCATAAGATATATAGTTAGATTTCATAACAAATGGGTCTCTTAAAAATCTTCCTGGTGGTATTTCTGCATCTATAACAGGCATTGGAGATTTATATGGATTATATGGTGGTAAAGCTATATCATCTGGTGGAAGATATATGGCTTCCCTTGTATGTGAAACAAAAAATCCATCAACAGCTGTAATAATAGGTACATGTACATCTGGTTGCTCTGCAACAGCAAAACCTGCAATAATCATATCAAATAATTCTTGAACGTTTTCTGCATACCATATCATACATCCTGTATCTAAAAGAAAATCAACTTCTAAATTATCTGGTTGTATTGACAATGGAGAGTTTACACCTCTAGCCATAAGAACTAATTGAACTGGGATTCTTGTTCCAGACCACATTGGAAAGTTTTCAAACGCTCTGAGTGTTCCTGGGCCTGAAGTCGTTGTTATAACTCTTGCACCAGCCATGGCAGCTCCAGCAACTTCAGACATAACACCAAACTCATTCTCTCCTCTAAAGTAAACACCTACATATCCTTCTGCCCATAGTTCACCTATAAGGTGGGCTGCTTCTGATTGAGGAGTGATTGGATAAGATACAGAAGCATCAACAGATGCTCTTTTTACTGCTTCTTTAACAGCTTCAGAACCAGTCATAAAGTGCTTTTCTCTTGGAGCTTCAAACAGTAGATAATCTGGTGAAACTATCCTCTGACCAGCCCAGTTCTTCTCGACTTTATTTTCAATCATACGCATAATTAATAACCTCCTTAAGTATTTTAGCTATCTTTTAGATTTTATTTTAGGATATACCCAATTCTTTTTTTACTTCTTTTGCTACTTCTATAAATTTTTCTATTTCCTCAACGTGTTGGTCTCTAAGAGTAATCATTGCATCTTCATGTCCAGCTTGACTACACATAGCTATAGTAAAACAGTCTGTTTCAGACCTTATTATTTTTAATGCTACATTTGCATAATGACAGTGTACACCTATAAATATGCAGGCTTTTATTTTATTGTGCCAGATTGTTAAGTTGGGGTGGTTTGGATTTATTTCTACTTCAGGGTCTATTTTTGGATATTTTGGTCTGTAGTCATACATTGGGATTATTTTTGCATTCAATACTTCAGCCATTTCTCTGATTAATTTAGCTTTCTCCTTTGCCTCTTCATTCCATGCATAAAGAACCTGTGGACCTGGGAATATAGTAGCATTCTCTCTGGTTAACATAGCTTTTGCTGCTTCTCTCATCGCAATTTCTTCATCTACTATTTCTGTGAACATAAGAGCTTTTCCTTTTGGAGGGGTTAAAACGCCTTCGTAAACAGCCACTGGATATGGTGAATAATGAGCGGGACCTAATTTTGCCATAATTTCCTCCTAAAAATATTGATATTCTTATTAAATTATCTAATTAAAGAACAGCTTATACTAAATATAAGATAAATTCAATTTTAATTCAAGTTTACTGTTTATGCCTAAAAATAATTGTTTTTTAAGGATTAAAAAATGATTTTTGTCATTCAAATAAAACAGTGTTTTATAAAAAAATAAAACAGCGTTTGATTTTAGTATAATTAGAGTTCTCTTATTTTTAATTTTTCAAGATTCTTAAAAAAGTTTTAAAGGAGGTTTTCTGTGAAAGAGCTTGTTTTAATTATTCCAATAATACCTTTAATTATTGCTGGGTTGATAGGAGTTATAAACAGTAAAGAAGCAATTCCTAGAATCAGTATGTTTTTTTCAGCATTAATAGCTGTTCTCGGTATTATAGGAGCTTACTTTGTTATTTTTGAAGATAGAAATATTTACGGTTTTGGGAATTTACTTGTATTTGATGAGCTATCAGCAATTTTAGTGCCTTATGTGGCTATTTTAGGTATGGTAATTAGAAAATACTCTGCAAAGTATATGTGGGATGAGAAAGGATATAACAGATTTTTTATACTTTTAAATTTTATCTTTGTTGGAATTTATCTACTTATAATGAGTAATCATTTGGTTGTTCTTGCAATTGCATGGCAGATAATGAGTCTTGCTTTATATTTCCTTGTTTCTTTTAATATTGAATCAAAAAGTGCTGTTAAATTTGGTAATTGGACTATTCTAATACATAAAGCAGCAGATTTATTATTTATAATTGCTGTTGTTTTAACTTACAAAACTTTTGGAACTTTTTATTTATCTGAATTGTATGATATATGGTTATCCCAATATAATTCCTTAGAAGCTATACCGACTATCGTTTATGTTATAGGTTTCCTATATCTTTTTGCAGCTATGATGAAGTCAGCAATTATCCCATTTCATATCTGGCTTCCATATACATCAGAAGGTCCAACGCCAGTTTCTGCTTTAATGCATGCTGGTGTTGTTAATGTTGGTGGTATTGTTTTAAATAAGCTTTCTTATCTATTATTGTTAACTCCTTTAGTATTAAATGTGGCTTTTGCATTTGGACTTTTTACAGCTATATTCGCTTCAATGATTATGTTGACTACACCGGATATTAAAAGGTCTCTTGGATACTCTACTGTAGGTCAGATGGGTTATATGATAATGGAGATAGGTTTGGGTGCTTTTAGTCTAGCAGTTTATCATTTGATTGTTCATGGTATATTTAAAGCATCTTTATTCCTTGAATCAGGAAGCTTGATACATTATGCAAGGCATGATCCAAATATTCCTAAGAGGTTATCTTATGAAGTCTTCTGGGAAGAAAAAATACATAATAAACAACAGACAAAAAATTTATACTGGATTATAGCTTTATTTACTGTAATACCAGTTATTATATTTGCAGGTGTAAAATTCTTACTTAGTGAGGAATTCTTCCATTTTAATGCAGCTGTTGTTATTCTTGCGTTTGCATGGTTAACAGGAACTCAACTGTTTTTGTCTTTCTTTAAAGTTTCTTTATCTGATTCACCAAAGGTAATTATAGGTTTACTGGTTTCATTTACCTTAATTGTGTTGACTTATGAGTTTGTGGGAAAGGCTATGGAAACATTTATTTACGGGGAACATGCCAAATTATTTTATGAAACAGCTTCCTTAAACCTTTCTGTTATTTTAGCTTTAGCACTT
>JALSSG010000181.1 GCA_026984355.1 Hydrogenothermaceae bacterium | reverse complement strand
CCTCCTTTCTTTATTTTATTAGCTAATTTGAATATTAACATATATCTATTAAGTGATTTAATGACTATTATCAGGTATTAAAGTTTGATGGTTTGTTTGGCTACAAAATTTACAGTTTCTTGAACACCTTTTGTTCTTAATACATCACTAAATGGAGAAACATCAAATATATAGCTGTTATCTTTCTTTTTTATAATTATCATAAATTTTTGAACAAATCCATTTTCTGAAAGGACTGTTTCTATTAAGAAGTTTTCATCTTTTTGCCATACCTTAAAAAAAGTAGCATTTAAAGTTTGCGAAATTTTTATTTTTTTATTTTCTATTTTAAATGGATTTATTTTTACATTTTCTAACTTAACAGGGAACAAATGCTTAACCTCCTTTATAGTTCTTATTTTTATTGGTTCTGGTTCTTTTTCTTTTCTTAGTAAAATGTGATACAAATCTTTTCCCATGTTCAGCCATTTTTCTTCGTATTTTGTTAATGGTTGTGATATGTTTATTTTTTGATAGCTTATACTAAAGCAGTTAAGTTCTTTAGCTTGATTTAGTGTATATTCTAAAAATGGAAAGTGGTCTGTTCTAATTTCTATACATTTTCCTGTTTTTAGTTTTTTTGCAAAAATATATAAACTTTCCTTTCTTGTTATTCTCCTGTTTGTGTCTCTTTTTTTCGGAAAAGGGTCAGGATAGTTTATGTATATGTGATTTAAATAGTTATCTTTTAATAAAACTTGAAATCCCCAATAGGCGTCTATTTTTACGCATCTTACATTTTTTATATTTTCTTTATTTACTCTTTTTAAAAGTTTTTTAATTGAAACTTCTGCTATTTCAAAACCTAAAAAATTTTTTTCTGGGTTTTCTTTTGCAATTTTTATTAAAAAGTCTCCTCTACCAAAACCTATTTCTACTTCTAAATCAGGTATATTTAAAGGCTTTTGTATTACCTTATAGTTTAAATAACAACTGTAGTCCATGTTTTATATCTCTTATCTTGTATGGTTTTGATTAGACGGAAATATTATAATAGAGTAATTTAAATTGTTCATATTTAAAGTATGAAAGGTTAAGATGGTTTTAAAAGTAAAGTATAGAGGAAAAATTCAAACAGTAAATATAGAAAAGGAAAAAGTAAAAGCTGAGGATATTTTAAAAGCTTTAGGGCTTTCTTCTGAGTATGCTTTTGTTGTAAAAAATGGAGAAGTTGTACCAGAGGATGAGGTTATCTCAGAGGAAGATGAAATCAAAGTAGTGAATGCTATTTCTGGAGGGTAGTTTTTAATTTGAATAAAATAAAATTTGAAGATAAGTATATAACGCCTTCTAAGGTTATATGTGTAGGAAGAAACTATGTAGAACATATAAAAGAGTTAAATAATGAAATTCCTGATGAAATTGTTCTTTTTATAAAACCTAACTCAGCAATTTGTTCAAAAATCTATAAACCTAAAGATTTATGTAGATTTGAAGCAGAAATATGTTTTATTGTAGAAAGTGGAGAAATTGTGGGTGCAGGGATTGGTTTTGACTTAACGTTAGTTAATCAGCAAGAAAAGGCGAAAAGAAAAGGTCTTCCCTGGGAGAAAGCAAAAGCTTTTGATAAATCTGCAGTGTTTTCTGAATTTAAAAAAATAAATAGCTGGGAAAGTCTAAGACTGGAGCTTTATATAAATGATGAATTAAGACAAATAGCAGATATAAATCTTATGATAAATAAACCAGATGTTTTACTACAGGAAATAAAGAAATATTTTTCCCTTGAAAATGGAGATATTATTATGACAGGTACTCCTAAAGGTGTAGGTTTTTTTGAAAAAGGAGACAGGTTTTTTGCAAGATTGTTTAATCAAAATATGCTTCTTATAGAGAAGTTGTGGATTGTAGAATGAAGAATAAATTTATACCCAAAACTTTTTATGATTAAAGGGAAAAATGAGGCTAAAAAAAGGAACAAGATGTACTATATGTAAATCTAAAAAACTCAATAATAAAGCTGTAGTATTTTTACCACATCACAGGCTTGCTCTGTGCAAAGAGCATTTTATAAGTTGGTTTGAAAACAGAGTAGAAAAAACTATTAAAGAATTTAAAATGTTTTCAAAAAATGATACAGTTCTTGTTGCTGTTTCTGGAGGTAAAGATAGTCTATCTTTATGGAATGCTTTAGTTAAGCTTGGTTATAATGCTGATGGTCTTTATATAGACCTTGGAATAGGTGAGTATTCAAAGGATTCTAAAATCCTTTCTTTAGATTTTTCTAAAAAAATAGGAAGAAAACTTCATATAGTAGACCTTAAAATAGAAATAGAGACGATACCAGTTATAAAAGAGTCTGTAAATAAGCCAGCCTGTTCTGCATGCGGTTCAGTTAAAAGATACTATATGAATAAAATGGCTAAGGAGCTTGGTTATAGTGTTATAGCTACAGGTCATAACCTTGATGATGAAGTTGCTGTTTTATTTGGGAATACTCTTGGATGGGATATTGACTATCTAAAAAGACAGTACCCTGTTCTTGAAGAAGAAGAAGGTTTTATAAAAAAGGTTAAGCCTCTTTGTAAAATCACTGAAAAGGAAAGTGCTCTTTATGCTGTATTTAATAACATTGAGTATATAGAGTATGAATGTCCTTTTTCTGAAGGTGCTTCGTCTATAAGATATAAAGAAATATGGTCAAAGTTAGAAGAGCAATCACCTGGTTCTAAATTAAGATTTTACACTGGTTTTTTAAAAAAAATGTATCCATTATTAAATAAAGAAAATTCCAAAAAGGATGATTTAAAAAAATGCATAATCTGTGGTGAGCCTTCATTTCATGAAATATGTAGTGTATGTAAACTAAAACAAAAAATACAAAAGGTTAAAGTATGATAGTGAAAAAGTTATTAGAAGAGTTTGATGAAGAAACTATAAGACTTTTTGTGCAAAAGAATGCCGATTATTATATAGCTAAATGGAAAATTATGGCTGCTTCAGGTTCTAAAATATCATGGAACTGGTCTGCATTTTTATTTAATTCATGGTGGTTTGGTTATAGAAAAATGTATCTATATGCGTTTATATATATACTGCTTAATATTTTATCTATTGTACCACTGTTTGGATTTATATTCTGGATTTTCTTATGGATTATGGTAGGAATGTTTGGAAACTACCTGTATGCTAAAAAGACATATGAAACACTTTCTATATTAAAATCGGCTTATTCTGATGAACAGATTTTTAAAAATATGGTAGCTAAAGAAGGTGGAACTACAGTATTTGGAGTGATACTGGTTATACTTGTTGCTATTGCTGTATACATAACGCTTTTGATATTTTTATCAGCTTATATAGGTAGTAGTGGATACTATTATTGAAACTTTTCTCCAGTTTTTATGTGATACCCTCTAACTGCTTCTACTGCTGATATTGGTTTTGAGCTTGGAAACTGTATTTTTTTTATTAGAAGTTTGCCTTTTCCTGTTTGTACTACTATACCTTTATCTTTCATAATTTCTACTATTTCTCCTAATTCTCCTGTTGATTTTTCATCTATGATTTGGGCATCTAAAATCTTTACTTCCTTATCTCTAAATTTTGTATATGCTTTTGGCCACACTTTTAAGGCTCTTATCTGATTAAAAATTTCTCTTGCTGATTTTGACCAGTCAATTTTACCTTCTGATTTTTGTATCGGTTTTGCATATGTTGCTTTTTCATGGTTTTGAGGTGTTTTGTGGATTTGTCCTTTTTCTATTTTGTCTAATACATCAATTAACAGTTTTGCTCCTTCTTTTGCCAGTTTATCGTGTAGGGAAACAATATCATCAGAATCCTTAATCTCTATTTCTTTGCACGCGTATATATCTCCAGCATCTAATTGTGGTGTAATTTCCATAATACATACACCCGTTTTTTCTTTCCCTTCCATAATCGCTCTATGGATAGGTGCAGCTCCTCTATATTCAGGAAGTAAAGAAGCATGAACATTTATAGTTTTATGTTTTGGTAAGTTTATAATCTCTTCTGGTAGAATTTTCCCATATGCAACAACTACGAATATATCAGGATTTAACTTTTTTAATGTATTTAGTAGTTCTTGATTGTTTTTTACTTTTTCTGGTTGTATTACAGGAATATTATGCTTTAAAGCTTCTTCTTTAACAGGAGGAGGTTGTATCTTTTTACCTCTTCCTTTAGGTTTATCTGGCTGTGTAATAACAGCTAATACTTTATGATTGCTTTTTAGCAGAGCTTTTAGACTTTCGACAGCAAAATCTGGTGTTCCCCAAAAAACTATTTTCAATCTTTCCTCCTGTTTTATAATTTTTGGTTATTATAATAACAAAATCTAATAAAAAGAGGATTTTTTCATGGTGGACAAAAGCTATTTGGAAAACTGGGATAAAGAATATTTTTGGCATCCATTTACTCAGATGAAAGTTTATAGAGAAAGGAAAAATGTTATCGTAGAAAGGGGAGAAGGAGTTTATGTATACGATATTTATGGTAATAAGTATTTAGATGGTGTAGCTTCATTATGGTGTAATGTACATGGTCATAATCATCCAAAATTGAACAAGGCTATAATAGAGCAATTAGGAAAAATCGCTCATTTTACAACATTAGGAGCTTCTAATGTGCCAGCTATAGTTTTTGCTAAAAATCTCATAGACATAACACCACCTAAACTTACAAAGGTTTTTTATAGTGAAGATGGTGCAGAAGCTATGGAGATAGCTATAAAAATAGCTTATCACTACTGGCATAATAAAGGAGAACATCAAAGAACAAAATTTATAACTCTTTCAGAGGCTTATCATGGAGATACTATAGGAAGTGTAAGTGTTGGTGGGATAAACATATTCCATGAAAAATACAAGCCTTTACTTTTTGATGTTTATAAACTCCCTTCTCCTTATAAAGAGGCAGTTTTAAAGGCAGGTAGGGAAAAGGCTTTAGAATACGAAACTACAAAACTGCTGATTGAGGAGGTTGAAGATTTTGTATTTCATCATCATCAGGAAGTTGCTGGAATAGTTTTAGAGGCAGGAGTTCAAGGAGCTGCAGGGATACTACCATTTCCTCATGGATATTTAAAAGAGATAAGAAGAATATGTGATGAGTATGGAATACTTATGATTGTTGACGAGGTTGCTACAGGGTTTGGAAGGTCTGGTTATATGTTTGCCTGTGAAAAGGAAGGTGTTGAACCAGATATTATGGCACTTGGTAAAGGTATAACTGGAGGTTATCTTCCTTTAGCAGCTACACTTGTAAGTGAAGAGATATACAATGCATTTTTAGGAGAGTTTGGAGAAGCCAAGCAGTTCTACCATGGACATACTTATACAGGAAATCCTCTTGCCTGTAGTGTGGCTATAGCTAATTTAGAAGTTTTTGAAGAAGAGCAGACGTTAAAAAAACTTCAGCCTAAAATAAAGCTTTTAGAAGATAAATTAAAGCAGTTTTGGGAACTTAAGCATGTTGGTGATGTAAGACAGTTTGGTTTTATGGCTGGGATTGAGCTGGTAAAAGATAAAAAGAAAAATGAACCTTATCCGTATGGTGAAATGGTAGGTTTTAAAGTAGCTGATGAGATGCTGAAAAGAGGCATATGGGTAAGACCTCTTGGTGATGTTATGGTTGTTATGCCTCCTTTAGTTATAACTCAGGAAGAACTTGAATACTTTTTAGACTCTTTAAAAGAAAGTATAATAGCAGTTACAGAATAGCCCATGCTTTAGGTATAAAGATTTTTTCATAAGTTTTTATAGCAAATCTATCTGTCATTCCTGCTACATAATCTACAGCAGCTTGCTGGGGATTATACTGTCCCCACTTTTCTAAGAATTTTTTGTAAAATGGTATTTCTTCATAATTTTCTACATAATACTCATATAAAGCTTTTACTATACCTTTTCCTTTTTCTAACTCTTTGACTACTGGTTTTGAAAGATATACATTTTCAAAAAGCCAATCTCTAAGAGAGTACATAGCTTTGTATATATCTTCTTCCATAACAATATGTTTATAATCATTCTCTATTGTAGTGTTTATTACACTGTTTACTATTGTTTTTATTCTTTCAGATTTAGTTTCTCCAAGCTTATTTATAATCTCTTTTGGAATATCATATTTGTATATTATTTTTGCTCTTAATGCATCTTCAAGGTCATGGTTTATATATGCTATTTTGTCAGCAAGTCTTACTATTTCTCCTTCTAAAGTCTGTGGCATGTTTCCTTTTGCGATAAGTGGGGATTTTCCTTTACTGTGTTTTAAAATACCGTCTTTTACTTCTTGTGTAAGGTTTAAACCATCTCCATCATTTTCTAACTTTTCTACAACCCTAAGACTTTGTTTTGCATGGTGATAACTGGTTTTTCCTTCTTTGAGTATAAATTCTCCTGCATGTCCAAAAGGTGTATGTCCTAAGTCGTGTCCCATAGCTATTGCTTCTGTAAGGTCTTCGTTTAGTTTTAGAGCTTTTGCTATTGTTCTTGCTATCTGTGATACCTCAAGTGTGTGTGTCATTCTTGTTCTATAGTGGTCACCTTCTGGAGACATAAATACCTGTGTTTTATGTTTTAATCTTCTAAATGCTTTTGAGTGTATTATTCTATCTCTGTCCCTTTGAAACTTTGTTCTTATATCACACTCTTTTTCCTGTATATCTCTCTTAGCTTCCTTGCTTTTTGAAGCTTTAGGATGCAGATATTCATATTCTAATTGCTCTAACTGCTTTCTAATCATTGCTTTCTCTTTTGCGAAATATACATAAGTAGTATAAATTGTAATTCGGAGAAATAAATTATGATATTAATCATAACTAATGCTTTAAAAGATATTAGAATATTCTAATAATGTTAAAGAGATGAAGCTATGAAGGTTTTAATAAAATTAATATACTTTGTGATACTGGTAATTTCTATACCAGCCTTCGCAGAAAAAAAAGCTCCTTATTTTGAGCTTCTAGATGAATTTGGAAATACTATAAAAAGTACCTCTTTGAAAGGTTATCCTACTGTTTTAATTTTCTGGGGCGTGAACTGCCACAGCTGTAAAAAAGACCTGCCAGCTATGGAAACTTTGTATGAAAGGTTTAAAAAGAAAAATGTACAGTTCTTTGCTATAGTTATGGATAGTACTGACATAGAAGAGATTAGAGAAAGGAAAAGCAGATGGAAATTTAATATTCCTGTTTTAATAGGAAATAGAAAGATAATGTACAAGTACAGAATAATAGGAGTACCTATTACTTATATACTTGATAAGAATATGAAGATAAAGAAAGTTCTATATGGTGCTCAACCTCCTGAAAAGATAGAAAAGATACTTATAAAATTATTGAAAGAAGATAAAACAGCTAAAAATTAAATAAACTATTCCGATAATAGAAAGCAAGAAAAAAATCTGCTGTGAGAAAAGTGATGAGAATTCCAGATATAGCATTTTTCGACACTTTTATAAAGTATGATAGGTTAAAGGAAAGGGATTTACAAAAATACACAAAACAGCTTGCCTCTGGAAAAAAAATATTTTCACCTTCTGATAATACAGTAGATACTGTAAGGTCTCTAAGACTTTCTAACATTGCTGATGATTTGAATATATATAGGAAAAATATTGATATTGTAAAATCTACTTTAGAAGTCGCAGAAGACTCTTTGACATCTGCTGTTGATGCAATGCAGGAAACAAGAGTAGAGCTTATAAGACTTCACAACACAGGTGTTTTAGATTATGAAGATGCACAGATTATTAAAGATTTTCTTCAAGGTATGAGAGATTATGTTATAGATATGGCAAATACAAAAATAGGTGATTCCTATATATTTGCAGGTGTTAGAAATCAGTCAGCCCCCTTTGATTCTCTAGGTAATTATAATGGTGCTACTGTTGAATCAAAAGTGTTTATATCAAAGGGTGTAGAAACAAGCAGTAATTTTAGTGGAAAAGATTACTTTGGAGTAAACGAAATAAGCAACAAGATAACGGTTGTTGAAGTTATAGACCAGGTAATAGATATAATTGATAGTGGAGATTTATCTCAGCTTAATACAAGAACAATAAATCTAACTATAAATGGTAAATCGTATGGGAATGTTAAACTTTTAGAAGCTTTTGATATAGGTTTATCTGAGCTTATGAAACATCAATCAAAAATTGGTTCTGATATGAATGTTATTGATAACATATATCAGCAACATTTACAGATAGAAGTTAATGTAAAAGAGCTAAAATCAAAACTGGAAGATGCAGATTATGCTTTTGCTATATCTGAACTTGAAAAGGCTAAAACAGCTTATCAGGCTTTATTATCTTCTATTGCTCAAAACAAAGACCTTAGCTTACTGAATTTTATCAAATAATTTAGTATTCTTCTCTTTTTCTTTTAGATTCATCAACTTTATATCCTGTATAGATGTAAACAGATAATCCAATAAGGATAAGAAATACTGCTCCAGCCATATATATGACTGTGTCAAATTTTATTTCTCCAAGAATTGAAGCTTTAAATACAAGTAAAAGTGTTTCTATTGCCATTGCTATTAAAACAGTGGACAAAAATCTTGAAGTGATTTTTCGTAAAGGAATTTTTTTTGTTGGGTCTTCTGCGTAGATTATCTCATACTGAAATATCTGTCTTGCCAAATCTACTAATGCAAGAGCCAGGGTAAGATATATTACAGATTTAAATATGACAATATCTGCAGAATAAGTTTTTAAATGAAAGATTTCTTTGTATACCTTATAAAAGGTAAGTAGTATAAAAGCAAAGGCAAAAGAAAAAAGTAAAAATGATACTATGCCGTAGCTAACTTTTGATAGGTTAACAAACCATCTAACTTCTTCTACTTCTCTTATTTTTAAATACTTTAAAAGATTGAATTTCAAAACTAAAAAATATCTTTTTCCGTCTATTTCAAAAGGAATAAAAACTTCTACAACATAATTATTTGTGTAAGGATTAAACATAACTGTTTTTTCTATGTATATATCATTTATATTTGGAATAAATCTACAAAACTTCTTAAAAATTATGTTTTTTTCTATGTCTTCATCTTCTTTAAAGGAGTATCTTTCTGAAGGATTAAAATAGGTTTTTGTTATTTTTTTACAGTTTTCGTCTATGATGTAAAACATCTCAATACTTGGAAAAAGTTCAAATATTCTTTTGATAGTTTTCTTTTTGCCTTTTAGTATATCTTCTAAATCAAAGGAGGCTGCTAAACTTTCCGCTATTGAGTAAATGTCTTTTTCATATGTTCTTAAGTATTGAGTTAATGTTTCTACAGATGCTGGCATATTTCTCTCCTTAATAAAAAGTTTAAATTAAAAAAATGAAATCTACAATAATTGGAAATATATTATTAAGCTAAAAATTAAAATCAGGGTGAATGATGGGAAAAAGTCCTTTTAAATTAGTTTCAGAATTTGAACCTAAAGGTGACCAACCAAAAGCTATAAATCAGCTTTATAAAAATCTTAAAGATGGTATAAATGAGCAGGTTTTACT
>JALSSG010000180.1 GCA_026984355.1 Hydrogenothermaceae bacterium | reverse complement strand
TTTCAAAAGATTTTGGAATGATTGGACCTTCTAAGTTTATATCTATCGCTGAAGAAGTTGGACTTATAGTTGACCTTGAAAACTGGGTAATAAAAAATGTATGTCAGCAGATAAAAAATTGGGAGGAAAATGGAATATACTTTCAGAAAGTAGCTGTTAATATATCACCAAAGCATTTTATAACGTCTTCATTTGTAAAAGATATAGAAATAATAAAAGAATATGGCATAAAAAACTTAGAAATAGAAATCATAGAAAGTATCTTCCTTGAAGATTATGACCTTATAATCAAAAAAATTGAAAAACTAAGAGAATTAAATGTATCTATATCAATAGATGATTTCGGAACAGGATATTCATCACTTAGCTACCTAAAGAACTTTCCAATAGACATTATAAAAATAGACAAAACATTTATAAAAGACCTAACAACAAATATAAATGATGAAGCCATAGTAAAAGCTGTAATAGCAATAGCAAATGCTCTAAAAATAAAAACTCTAGCAGAAGGTATAGAAAATCAAGAACAGCTAAATAAATTAAAAGAACTTGGCTGTGATTATGGTCAGGGTTATTATATATTAAAACCTCTTCCACCAGAAGAGCTGGAAGAGCTAATAAAAAATCAGCTTATAATGGTTTAAAAAATGTACACACCCCAAGAAGAAAAAAAACTTATAGAAGAAAGTAAAAAACTTTTAAATATATCTATAAAAGATATTAAAGATAAGCAAACAGCTAAAGAATTAGCACATAAACTAAGGGATATTATAAATTATCATGACTGGAGATACTATGTTCTTGCAAATCCAGTAATATCAGACTATGAATATGATAAGCTATTTAAACTTTTAAAAGACATAGAGCAAAAATACCCAGAACTTATTACACCTGATTCACCAACTCAAAGAGTAGCATCTGGTCTTACAAAAGAATTCCCGCAAGTAAAACACTTATCTCCAATGCTTTCATTAGAAAATTCTTATAATGAAGAAGATTTGAAAGAATTTGACAAAAGAGTAAGGGAAATTACAGGAATTGAAATTGTAGAATACAGCGTAGAACCAAAATTTGATGGAGCAGGAATAGCACTGGTATATGAAAATGACCTACTGGTTAGAGGAGCAACTAGAGGAGATGGAATTGTAGGAGAAGATATAACACCAAATATAAAAACTATAAAAACTATTCCTCTTTCAGCAAACTTTTCAAAATATGGTATCAAAACAATAGAAATCCGTGGCGAAGTATTAATGAGGAAAGATGTATTCAAAAAACTAAATGAAAAAAGATTAGAAGAAGGTCTTCCACCGTTTGCAAATCCAAGAAACGCAGCTGCTGGCTCTCTTAGACTTCAAAATCCAAAAGAAGTAGCTAAAAGAAAGCTTGAAGCTTTTGTATATCAGATTACTTACGCTGTAGATTTTAAAGATAATAACCTGCTTGGAACAAAAATAAAAACCCATTACGATTCTATAAAAATGCTTTATGAACTTGGTTTTAGAACACCATTAAAAGAAATGAAAGTATGTAAAGGAATACAGGAGGTTATAGAATACTGTAAAGAATGGGAGGAAAAAAGAGACAGTTATCCATATGAGATAGATGGTATGGTAATAAAGGTAAATGACCTTTCTTTACATGAAAAACTTGGCTTTACTTCTCACCATCCAAGATGGGCAATAGCTTACAAATTTAAGGCAAGACAGGCAACCACAAAAATAATAGATGTTGTTTTTCAAGTTGGTAGAACCGGTGCAGTTACTCCAGTAGCAAAATTAGAACCTGTAGAAATAGGAGGAGTTATTGTATCTTCTGTTTCTCTAATTAATGAAGAGTTTATAAAAGAAAAAGATATAAGAATAGGAGATTTGGTTCTTATAGAAAGAGCTGGCGATGTAATACCATATGTAGTAAAGGTTATAAAAGAAGCAAGGACAGGGAAAGAAAGACCTATAGTTTTTCCAAAAAACTGTCCTTCTTGTGGCTCACCTTTAGTAAAACCTCCTGACGAAGCAGTATATAGATGTATAAACATTAACTGCCCAGCTCAAGTTGTAGAAAGAATTGCTTATTTTGCATCAAAAGATGCAATGGATATAAGAGGTCTTGGTAAATCTATAGTAAAAAGGTTTTATGAACTTGGTTTTCTAAGAAAGATACCAGATATATACAGACTTCCTTATGATAAGATAAAACATTTAGAAGGATGGGGCGAAAAATCTGTAGAAAACTTAAAAAAATCTATAGAAGAATCAAAAAATAGACCAATTTATAGACTTATAACAGGACTAAGTATTAGATACGTAGGAAAAGTTACGGCAAAAAAACTATCAGAATATATAAACTGTGTAGAAGAACTAAAAAACTGGTCAACAGAAGATTTAGAAAAAATTCCAGATGTTGGATATGTAGTAGCAAAAAGTATATATGATTTTTTCCATAATGAAGAAAATCTAAAAACAATTTACGAACTTAAAGAACTTGGGGTTAAAACCTGTAAACAGCACAAAGAAACTAAGTTATCTGTCTTTGAAGGTAAGACATTCGTATTTACAGGAACATTAAAATGCTGTTCCAGAGAAAAAGCTCAAGAACTAATAGAAAGCCTTGGAGGCCATACTACTAACTCTGTAAGTAAAAAAACAGATTATCTTGTAGTAGGAGAAAATCCCGGCTCAAAACTAGAAAAAGCTAAAAAATTAGGTATAAACATATTAGATGAAAATCAGTTTTTGAATTTGATTAAACCTTATGTGAAAGAGTTAGAAAATTTAGGAAACTATGAAGATAAAAAAATAGATTTACCACTGTTTAGAAATTAAGTTATTATTCTATTTTATAGACCCTAGTCCAATAATCCTGAAAAACAAGCCGAGCATGTTTATCTTTGTTCAATTTTTTTATAAACTTTTTGTGATACCTATCTGTAAATATGTAAGAAGCCTTAAACTGTTCTTTTATAATTTTTGCAGGTCTTTTTATTTTTCCTTTTGTTATCCTTTGATAAAGCCTGTAAAGTTTAGGGCTGTATTTGTACATATACATAGGGTCAAGACCTAAAATATAGTAATTTTTATGATTGTAAAAAAACAAAAATGGAAAATCGTCCCAATCTGCATTAAATACTATTTCCTTTTCCTTTGAATTTTCCTTTAACCATAATGCTGCATTTTTGTATCTTTCTGGATTTGGTGCTCTTTTTATATCTTTAGATGCTTTATAAAAGTTAAAAATACCAAAAGGAACACTTGCAAGAAGAAGAAATATAATAAATTTTTTATCAATTCTTCTTACAGCAATTAAAACTGTTGCAAGAGCTATAAAAACAGGACTATACTCAATAAATCTTCTAGATTTCATTGTAAAGACAAGAAAAATTAGAGCTAAAATTAGAGCTGCCATTTCTTCTCTTTTTATATTTTTTACAAAAGGTAAAAACAAAATAAGAAAAAATAGCATTATCATTGCAAGCAACATATTCTCAATAAGTGCAAGTGAACTATAAGGATACCATTCAGAACCAAGCTTTATTCCTTCAACTTTAAGAAAGAAAGTTCTATAAATATTAAAAAAGAATGAAGTAATATTATGCGGGAAATATGGATTTAATATAAGTCCTGTAAGTATTCCTGCTCCAGAATATAAAAAATATTTAAATTCAATTTTTCTTTCTGTTAAAAATTCAGCAACAAAAAAAGCTCCAGAAATCATAAGAACAAGTGGAAACGCATCATACAGATATACAAACAACATAGAAAATAAAAATAGCAGTTTATACCTTTTTTCTACATGTAAAAGAAAAATTATTAGTAAGAAAGCTAAAGATAAACTCTGAATTCTTAGCATTTCTAATCTAAAAAGAAGAGCCGACGAGGATAAAAAAGCAACAATAGTCCAAAAAAGTGGATATGGAACATTTAGCCGTTTTAATATTATGTAAAACACAAAGCTGGCAAAAGCCATAAAAAAAGAGGCTCCAACTTTACCCCATGTCATTAAATCTCCAAATGTAAATGGTATCAGAAGATAATGAAACAAAAGATGATGATCTCTAAAATAATCATTGTAAATCGTATATTGAAGCCATGGTAGTTTATCTATAAAAAAATATTTCTTTAAGAGATAGCTAAACTTTATGTGAAAATACCCATCAAATCCTATAAGCCATGGACTTTGAAACTGGAGAATAACAAAAATCAAAAATAAAATTCCAAAAGCACCAACATAAAAAAAAATCTTTAAACGAAATAGATTTTCTATTCCTCCCATTTATAACCGATACCTCTTACGGTTTTTATCTTTTTCCCAAACTCTCCTAATTTTTCTCTTAATTTTTTTATATGAACATCTATAGTTCTGTCATAAACATCATACTGTTTTTCTCCCCATACTTTTTCAAGAAGCTGTTCCCTCTCAAAAACTTTTCTCGGATTAGAGACAAGTAAATTCAAGAGTTTAAACTCTGTTTTAGTAAGAGGGATTTTCTTTCCTTTTATCACAATAGAAAATGTGTCTTTATCAAGATAAAAATGTTTTGACTGTTTTTGTGGTTTATCTAAGTGCATGTTGTACCTTCTAAGAACAGCCTTAATTCGTGCTATTAGTTCTCTAAAAGAGAAAGGCTTTGTAATATAATCATCTGCCCCAAGTTCTAGACCTACAACTTTATCTATCTCTGTATCTTTAGCTGTAAGCATTATAATAGGAATATCCTTTAAATCTTTACTAGAACGTATCGTTTTACATATGTCAAATCCATCTATATCTGGAAGCATAATATCAAGAAGTATTATATCTGGCTTTTCTTTTTCTAGTTCTTTTAAAGCATCTTTTCCATGAAGGAATGATTTTACCTCAAAGCCCTCTTTTCTAAGGTTATATGCAACTAACTGATTTATATCTTCATCATCTTCTATTATATAGATGAGGAACTTGCTCACAGCCTACCTCTTTACCACATAACAACTTTTTTTAAATGGTCATAAAATTCAGGATATGATATATAAACACAATCAGCGTCTTTTATAGTTATACCTTCCTCAGAAATAAGCCCAAGTATACTAAATCCCATAGCTATTCTATGGTCTTTATAACTGTTAACAACCCCACCTTTGATTTTTGTTTTTCCTCTAATTATCATACCATCTTCAAGTTCTTCTACATTTGCTACCCCTACATTCTTTAAATTTTCCACAGTAGCTTTAATTCTATCACTTTCTTTTACTCTAAGTTCTCTTGCACCCTGTATAATAGTTTCTCCCTCTGCTTGCGTAGCAACAATAGCCAAAAGTGGTAGCTCATCAATCATTGATGGTACCTCTTCTTTTGATACAGAAACTGCTTTCATGTCTGGTGAGTATTTAGCAATAATATCTACAACAGGTTCTCCTGCTTCTGTTCTGTGATTTATATATTCAATATTTGCTCCCATTTGTTTTAATTTTCTAAAAAATCCATCTCTTGTTATATTAACAAGAACATCCTTAAGTAAAATTTCTGAATTAGGAACTAAAACTGCAGCAGCAGCAAAAAATGCAGCAGATGATGGGTCTGCTGGTACATTAATATCAATAGGTTTTAATGTACTACCTCCTTTTATCTGAACTCTATAACCACCTTCTGTAAATTCTTCCTTTATATTTGCTCCCATAATTTTTAGCATATTTTCTGTATGATTTCTTGACATAACAGGCTCTATAACTGCTGTCCTTCTCTCTGCATAGAGCCCAGCAAGTAGTATTGCTGATTTAACCTGTGCACTGGATTTTTCATTAAAAAACTCTATTCCTCTTAGATTTCCTCCTCTTATAGCTGCTGGTAGGTATTCTCCTTTTTGTCTTGCATCAACATGAGCTCCCATAAGTTTTAGAGGCTGAAGAACTCTTCTCATTGGTCTTTTTCTCAAACTTTCATCTCCAGTTAAACAGGTAAAAAATTTTTGACCAGCTAAGACCCCAAAGGTTAACCTTGTTGTTGTACCAGAATTTCCCATATCAATAACATTATCAGGTTCTTTAAATCCATGAAGATTTACACCATGAATAAACAAAAGTCCTTCACTTTCATCTATTTTTACACCTAACTGTCTATATGCATTTACCGTTGTAAGTGTATCTCCAGCCTTTAAAAAATACTTTACTGTAGATACTCCATCTGCAAGGGAACTGATTATAACAGCCCTGTGTGATATTGATTTGTCAGAGGGAACTCTAAGTGTTCCACTAACTTTTTGAGCTTTTTCAATCTTTATTTCCATTTATCCTCCAGATACTACTTATGTTCTTGCGCTTTAATTATAAATTAGAGTTTTATTATTTTGAAGGAATTATTATGGTACGGACTTTTTTACCCTTTCCTCCATAAACAAGAACTCTATTTTCTTTTATATAAAAGATTATTTGTTCCCCTGTTAAAATTGTATTTTTATGATTAAGCTCTGCATCTCCTTTTAAAATAACCTTTTGACTTTGATTATCTATTGACACATTTTGAGCCTTTCCTGAAATTTTTTCTGACATTTTAAATTTTACATTCCCTTTGGCTATTAGCTTTTTTATCTGCCCATCTTTATCTAAAAATACTTTTATTTCCTGTGCAGTCAGTTTAAAATCGCCTTTTCTTACTTTAACATTGCCTTTATAAATAGCTACATTTTTTTCACCTGTAAATACAAACTCTTGAGCCTCAATAACTAAAGGTTCTACTTTCTGAGTTTTTGCATAACCTGTAAACAAAATAACTCCAGTAAAAACTATTAAAATGAGAAATTTTTTCATTTATGAACCTCTAATAACTGTTTTTACATCTTGTAATTTTAATAGATTTTTATTTATATCTATAAAAAGATTTTTTCCTTTAGTTATCATGTTATCTCCAGACTTTATTATAACTTTATCCTTGTTAACTGCTACTTTTTTCTTTAAGAGAATATCAAGCGAATCTGTCTGTATTAACAGATTATTTAGCTGTATAAAAAGGTTTTCTTTTAGCTTTATTAATTTTTTCTCTAAAAAAAACACCGCTTTTTTAGATGTAATATTTATCTTGGATGAAGCAAGTCTGTAGGAAAAATCTATACTATCAATATAGACTGTTTTTCCTTTATCAATAATCTTCTTTCCTTTTAATGTAAAATTATCCTCACCTACTCCTGCCATAACAAAATCTTTTATAACAGATTCTTTATATGAAAGACCTGCTATCTGTTTTTTTTCTAATATCTTTGTAAATTCACTTAGAAGATATGCTGCTGAGACGAAAGCTGTAATAACAAAAAGGATATATCTGATATTTTTAAAGATATATTTCAATCTTCCTCTCTTTTCTTACTTTTTATTTCATATTTTGCTTTTCTTGTATCCCACTTAGGATGAAATAACTCTTCTACTATTTTTAGTAGGTTTTCATTATTTTCTTTATTAGCTATATCTTTTATATACATAGTAGGTCTATGAAGTATTTTATTGATAATAGCTCTTATCGCTAAATCTATAGTTTCTCTTTCTTTTTCGTTTAAGTACGGCATATCATTAAACAGCTTTTGTAGTTGATATTCTCTAATTTCATTAGCAAAATTTCTTATATAGGTTATTGTAGGTGTAACTTTTAACTGTTTTAGCCATCTTTCAAACTTTCTTACTTCATCTTCCAAAAGTATTTCTGCAACTTGAGCCTGTAATTTCCTTTCCTTCATATTCTCATCAACAACAGCTTTGAGGTCATCTATATTGTATAGATAGATATTTTCTATATCATTTACATCTTCAGATACATTTCGTGGAACGGATATATCTATTATAAATACTGGATTTCCTTTTCTTTTCTTCACTACATCTTTTAAATGTTCTTTCCTTAATATAGGCTCTTTAGCACCAGTAGAAACTATAATAATATCCGCTTCTGGTAGAAACTCAATTAATTTTTCAAATCTTATAGCACTTCCATTGAAACTCTCAGCCAGTTCTACTGCTTTTTCAAAAGTTCTGTTTGAAACAAAAATATGTTTAACTCCTGTTGCAGCCAGATGCTTTGCAGCAAGTTCTGCCATTTCCCCAGCACCAATAAGAAGAACATTCTTATCTTTAAGGTCTTCAAATATTTTTTTTGCCAGTTCTATTGCTGCATAGCTTATAGATACAGCTCTTTTACTTATACCTGTTTGAGTTCTTATTTTTTTGGATACATTCATAGCTTTATCGAAAAGTCTCGTCATAATGTGTCTTACAGCTTTAGATTCTCTAGCTTTCGTAAAAGAATCTTTAAATTGACATACTATTTGAGGTTCTCCAATTACCATAGAATCAAGACTTGCCGAAACTCTAAAAATATGTTTTATTGCTTCATAATCTGTATAAAAGAACAGGTGTTTTTCAATATCTTTATCTTTTAATCCTGAAATACTTGAGAGAATATCCAAAATTCCCTGTTTAGTTTCTTCTATACTATCTGTTACTCCATAAATTTCAACTCTATTACATGTAGATAAAATACACACTTCAAGTATACTATTTAACGAATATATTCTTTTTAGAAGCTCATCGTAGTTTTCCTCTGTTATAGCAAGTTTTTCCCTTACCTCTACTGGAGCTGTCTTGTAATTTAAACCAGTTGCAAAAATAATCATGAATATTTATTCCTCAAGCTTCTGCTAAAATATTATAGTATTTAAATTTTTAATTTAGTCAATTTAAAAAATAATAAGAGGGTTTAGAAATAAATGCAACCAAAAAGAGAATACTGGAGTACAAGAATAGGTCTTATACTTGCCGTTGCTGGTAATGCTATAGGATTAGGAAATTTTTTAAGATTTCCTGTCCAGGCTGCTGAACATGGTGGCGGAGCTTTTATGATTCCTTACATGGTTTCTTTTATCTTGCTTGGGCTTCCATTGTTATGGGTTGAATGGACTTTAGGTAGATACGGTGGCGAAAGAGGACATGGTACTGCTGTAGCTGTTTTTGACTATATATGGAAAAATCCAATAGCAAAATATCTTGGTGTATTAGGTGTTATAATTCCGTTAGCTGTAGTAGTTTATTACACATATGTTGAATCGTGGACGTTGGCATTTAGCTTTTTTAGTCTTATTGGATTACTCCCTGATACCGAACTAACAAACGCATCTAAAGATTATTTAAAACCTTTTGAAAATTTCTTGCTGTCATTTATTGGAGCAAATTCTAAGAGTGAAATATTT
Source organism: Hydrogenothermaceae bacterium (assembly GCA_026984355.1). Lineage (GTDB taxonomy): Bacteria > Aquificota > Aquificia > Aquificales > Hydrogenothermaceae > JAADDZ01. Next base: position 366 of record JALSSG010000180.1, on the reverse strand, counting down.
TTAACACCTTCTATATGGGCGTATGTATTTTTTGTTTTTACAATTTTATTAAACTTATATATTTTGTATAGGGGAATATCTGCAGGAATTGAAAGAGTAGCAAGATTTGCTCTTCCTTTAATATTTATATTAGCTATAGTTTTAGTTGTAAGAGTTATTACACTTACCTCTCCTGAAGGAAGAAACTTTTTAGACGGTTTTGGATTTTTATGGAACCCAGATTTTTCTGCATTAACTAAACCAGATGTCTGGTTGGCGGCAGCAGGTCAGATATTTTTCACCCTAAGTATAGGATTTGGTGCTATTTTAACTTATGCATCATATCTAAAACCTAAAAGTGATGTAGCTTTAAATGCTGTTGCTACT
>JALSSG010000179.1 GCA_026984355.1 Hydrogenothermaceae bacterium | reverse complement strand
CACTTGTTTATACCAACGTGTGGTGGTTGGTCAGATATTATTACAACCTTATAACCATCATTTACAAGCTCTTTCTTAAAAGCTTCCTTTTTCTGACATGCTATAAAAATAAGAGAAGCTATTATTGAAAACACTAAGAAACTGTACTTTTTCATCTTAACCCCCTTTTGTTTGTTAGTTAATAATTTATACTATATAGTGTAGTAAGTCAATACCTTAATGTATAATAATTGCAAAAATTTTCTTAAAGGAGTTCGTATGAATAATCTTTTAAAAGAACTGCCAGCTTATCCTATGGAAGAGCTAAATAAAATAAAACAAAAACTCTTAGAGGAAGGAAAAAAAATATATGATTTTGGAACAGGAGACCCTAAAGAGCCAACTGATGAAAAGATAAGAAAAGCCTTGATTAACTCAGTTCCTGAAATAAGTCAGTATCCTTCTGTATCTGGATTAAAAGAGTTAAGACAGACAATATCAAAATGGTTTTTTAGAAGATTTCAAGTTAACTTATACCCAGATAAGAATATAATTCCTTCATCTGGTTCAAAAGAAGCTATATTTCATTTTCCTCTTGTGTTTATAAATCCAGAAGAGGATAAAAAAAGAGTTATTTTTGGTACACCAGCTTACCCTGTTTATGAAAGAGGAACTTTATTTGCTGGTGGTATTCCAACACCTGTAAAACTAAAAGAAGAGGAAAATTTTTTACTTAGACTTGATAAAATTGAAAAATCTATTCTTGAGGAAACAAGAATTGTATGGATAAACTATCCTCACAATCCAACAGGTGCTTTTGCTTCAAAAAGCTACTATGAAGAAGTTTATGGTATCTGTAGAGAATACAATATTATTCTATGTTCTGATGAATGTTATTCGGAAATATACTTTGAAAAAAAACCTCCATCTGCACTAGAAGTAGGAATAGATAATATAGTAGTTTTTCACTCTCTATCTAAAAGAAGTGGTATGACTGGCTATAGAAGTGGTTTTATAGCAGGAGATGAGAATATAATATCCCAGTACAGAAAGTATAGAGCATCTTTTGGAGTAGCCAGTCCAGACTTTATACAAAAAGCAGCTATAGTTGCGTGGTCTGATGAACAACATGTAGAGAAAAGACGTGATATTTTTAGAAAGAAAAGAGATATTATTTTAGACTTTTTAGAAAAGGTTGGTCTTGAATACTTATATCCACAAGCAACCTTTTATATCTGGATAAAAACACCTGATAAAATTAGTGCAAAAGATTATATAAAACTTTTAGTTGAAAATGGAATTATAGTTTCTCCAGGAGAGAACTTTTGTGCTGGTATCGAGCTAAAAAATAATGATTGTACTTCTAATTATTTTAGAGTGGCTCTTGTTCCTACTGTAGAAGACTGCAAGGAAGCTGTAGAAATATGGGAGAGATTACATAAAAATCTACCTTAAGTTATTCATTTTTATATTAAATTCATTAAATAGTAACATGCCACCTCCGAAAAGAATAAAGGGTATTAATTCGGAGGTGGTTTTCCATGATTTTCAATAGTTTATATATAGTATTTTTATTATTTTCTACAGTTTTTCTTGTAAGGGAATCTTTTTCTCAAGATTGTCAAATTAATTATAGACAAGAGATGAGGAAATTTGTTATTAAGATTAATAAATGGGTAAAAAGGTATAACCCAGAAGGTATTATCGTAGTACAGGGAGGATATGACCTTTTAACAAGCGATGGTACACCTGAAGGGGAATTTGTAAACTCATATATAAATGCTATAGATGGTCAGGCTGTAGAAGACCTTTTTTATGGATGGGAGGAAGATAATGAAGCTACACCAGAAGACGAGCAGAATTGGATTTTTGGGTATTTAGATAGACTTATTCTTATTGATAAAATGGTTTTTTCTACAGACTATGTATGGGAGCAGTGGAAAGTAGATGACCAGATACAAAGAGCAACATCAAGAGGTTATATTCCTTTTCCAACTCCATGTAGAGAACTAAACTGTATACCATACTATCCAGAAAGTCCTGTTAATGAAAATGATGAAGACATAACAGCTTTATCACAGGTTCA
>JALSSG010000178.1 GCA_026984355.1 Hydrogenothermaceae bacterium | reverse complement strand
AATACTAAAAACCAGTCATCTTCTGTTTTATTTTTGTCTGTAGATAGTTTATAGCTGATTATATTATCTAAATCCCTTATAAAACCTAATTCTATAGTGGTATTTCCTATATCTATACCTATTATCATTATCTTCTTGTTAAAACATTGTTCTTTCTTTTAGTATTAAAGAAATATTCAACTATAGAACTGTATATCTGGTATGTAAATCTATTTATAAATTCTGGCGATTTTAACAATCTAGATTCTCTTGGATGAGTTATATACGCTATTTCTATAAGTACAGAAGGAATTCCAGGTGTTTTTAAAACAGCAAAATTAGCACTATCTATATCCTGGAACTTATTTACTTTGCTAAGATTTTTTCTTAATATTTTTGCAAAATTTAAACCTTCTGTCATAGTTGTACTCATCGCCAAATCTGCAAGAATTCTATTTACAGACCTATTTGTACTTACTTTCATATATTCAAGTATGGCTCTGTTTTCTCTCCTTTCTACTAACCTTGCAAGTTTAGATTTTGCTCCACGAAGATTTAAAGTATAAACATAAGTACCATAACCATAACCAGAAGGAGAAGAATTACAGTGAAGACTTATAAAAAGGTCAGCATTTTTTCTAACAGCATATATTGTTCTTTTATATAAGGATACATATCTATCTGAATATCTTGTTAAGTAAACTTTAAACCTCGGGTCTTTTTCAAGTATCCTTTTTAATGCTTTTGCAAAAATCATGTTCACATCTTTTTCTCTTAAACCATTTGCTATTGCTCCTGGGTCTTTACCTCCATGTCCCGGGTCTATAACTATTATCTTCTTCTTACCAGACCACTTTTTTGGTGTTTTTATAGAAACAGGAATATAAAAATCGCCATTAGACTGATTTAATTTATCTTTTAAAATATCTTTTATCGGGTCTTTATATGAAACATGAGAAGTCTTTTCTTTATATTTTTCTTTCTTTAAAGAAGCAAGTATAATATCTTTAATAGGGTCTGATTGCTTATAGTTCTCATTATTTTTCTTTACATCTAAAACAATCCTAAAAGGTTTTTTTAAAGTAAAAAGCGAATATCTATAACCATCTTTTAATTCTAAAACTATCTTTACATCATCTCTTGACCTGATTATCTCAAAGGTTTCTATAAAATCTGAATTTTTAACAAAATTTTTTACATCTATAGGTTTAGTACCTTTAAACTTAAGTATTACCAAAGGAGGTTCCTGAAATTCTATTTTTTCATAAGGCAAACTTTTATTTAAATCAAAAACCACTCTATAGAAACTGCTATGAGTTGAAGACCTTATGCTAATTTGTTCCTTAGAATAACCATAGAGATATAAACTCAAAATTAAAGAAAAAATAAAAGATAAATATCTCATTATTTATTTTCCTTGAAATTTTCCAGTACAATAATATTCGTTAATTTTATTACAAAAATTAGGGGTTGTCATCTTGAGATTAGGTGTGAATATTGACCATATAGCCACTATAAGACAGGCTAGAAGAACTTTTGAACCAGACCCTGTTAAAGGAGCTATTCTTGCTGTTGAGGCAGGAGCAGACCAGATAACTCTTCACCTGAGAGAAGATAGAAGACATATTCAAGATAAAGACCTTTTTGAAATAAGAAAAGTTATTACAGAAGTACCTGTAAATCTTGAGATGGCTCCAACCGAAGAAATGAAAAATATAGCACTTACTGTAAGACCAGACTCTATTACCCTTGTACCAGAGAAAAGAGAAGAAATTACTACAGAAGGAGGACTTGACGTAGTTCAATTACAGGAGTATTTACAAAATTATATAAAAGACTTTAAGGAAGCTGGTATAAGAGTAGTATTTTTTATAGACCCAATTTTTGCTCAGATTGATGCATCTGTTGAAGCAGGAGCAGATGCAGTAGAATTACATACAGGTGAATATGCCAACGCAAAAGGTATAGAAGTGGATAAACAATTAGACAGGTTGAAAAAATCTGCAACATACGCTTACGAAAAAGGCCTAAAAGTCTTTGCAGGGCATGGGCTTACATATCAAAATGTTAAGCCTGTAGCTTCTATCCTTGAGATTGAAGAACTAAATATAGGCCACTCTATCATTGCAAATTCTGTATTTTGGGGAATTGGAGAAGCAGTAAGAAGAATGAAAAAACTTATATTAGAATCTAGGGAGGGAAGATAAATGTGTGGTATCGTTGGATATATCGGTGAAAGAAATGCTGTTCCTGTGCTTCTTTATGGATTACAGAGATTAGAATATAGAGGGTATGATTCTGCAGGAATAGCAGTATTAGAAAAAGAAGGAAATAAAATTATTGTCGAAAAACAGGTAGGAAAGATAAAAGACCTACAAGAATATTTATGGAATAAAAAAATTGAAGGAAATGTAGGAATAGCTCATACAAGGTGGGCTACCCATGGTCCACCAACCATAGAAAATGCTCATCCTCATTTAAGCCAAAAAGGAACGATAGCAGTTGTACACAATGGTATCATAGAAAACTACTTAGAACTAAAAAATCAATTACAAAAAAAAGGTTATAAGTTCCAATCTGAAACTGATACAGAGGTAATAGCACATCTTATAGAAGATGAGTATGAAAATAACCTTTTAGAAACTATCTTAAAAATAACAAAGAAATTAGAAGGAGCATATGCAATAGGAGTGATTTCCACTTATGAACCTGACAAGCTAATTGGTTTAAGAAAAGGAAGTCCTCTCATCGTTGGAATAGGGAAAAAAGAAAATCTTATAGCTTCGGATATTCCAGCAGTACTTGAATATACAAAGGATATTATACCTTTAGATGACAATGAGATAGCTATCTTATCTAAAGATAATGTAGAAATTTTAGACTTTAATGGAAATAAAAAAGAAAAGAAAATATTACACGTTAATTGGGATATTTCAATTGCTGAAAAAGGTGGTTTCAAACACTTTATGCAAAAAGAGATACATGAACAACCAAGAACAATAGCAGATACTATAACAGGCTTTTCTTCACAGGATATAAACAAAATATTTTCTAATTTAGAAAACATCAACAGAATAATAATTGTTGCATGTGGAACTTCTTACCACGCCGGATTAGTTGGGAAATTCTGGATAGAAAAATATGCAAAAGTTCCAGTAGAAGTAGATTATGCATCAGAATTTAGGTATAGAGATTATATAGTTGATAAAAATACTCTTATTTTTGGTATTAGTCAGTCAGGAGAAACAGCTGATACTCGTTTTGCTATGTTAGATGCTAAAGAAAAAGGTGCTAAGACCTTAGCACTTGTAAATGTTGTAGGAAGTTCTTTATCTAGAGAAAGTGATTTCGTTTTATACACATATTGTGGACCAGAAATAGGTGTAGCTGCTACCAAAACATTTACAGCTCAGCTTGTCGTTTTATACCTTTTTGCATTAAAACTGGCTCAATTTAGGAAAAAGATTTCAAAAGACGAATTTGACAAAAGATATAGAGAGTTACTACATATACCAACTTCTGTTGAGGAAATACTAAAAAAAGATGAAGAAATAAAAAACATAGCTTATGACTATACAAAAGCTACAGATTTTCTTTTTCTTGCAAGAGGATTAAACTATCCAATAGCTTTAGAAGGTGCATTGAAATTAAAAGAGATTTCTTACATTCATGCTGAAGGATATCCAGCTGGTGAAATGAAACATGGACCAATAGCCCTTATCGACGAAAATATGCCTGTTGTTTTTGTTGCTCCTAAAGACTACTTATATGAAAAAACTATATCAAACATACAGGAAGTAAAAGCACGCAAAGGAAAGATTATATCAGTAGCTACTAGCAATGATAATGTGATAAAGGAACTTTCTGATAAAACGATTTTTATACCTAAAGTCTCTGATGAAATTTATCCTCTGATAAGTGTAATTCCTCTTCAACTTCTTGCATATCATATAGCTACTTTCCTTGGAAAAGATGTAGACCAGCCAAGAAATTTGGCAAAAACTGTAACAGTAGAATAATCAAGGTCTATAAACAAGAAATCGTTTTTCAAAACCAGACATATCACCATGATATGCTTTTATTACATATTTTAAAAGCAGTAAAAATCTAGATTCACTACTTTTTTTATAAATATAACCTTTCCATATAACTGGAGGATTTTTAAGTTTATTTAAAGTATCTTCTGTAATTAAAGCAAGGAAAGGTTTAGACCTATCATTATAAGTGTTTAAAATGTAATCTGATTTTATATCTCTTAAAACTTTTCTTTCAGTATAAAATGGAAGATTATGAATAAATCTATTTTCTATCATAAGAGGAATATTTTTAGAAATAAAATTTTCTTTTACTGCTTTTCCAATCTGGTCGTACGGTCTGTATTTTTCTATAATTGGAAGAACTGAAATAACAAAAGTAAATGCAATAATGAGAGACGATATATAAGGTAAAAGTTTCACATCTTTATATCTCAATAGATAAAGCAGTGGGAATGCCATTATAATGTAGTAGAAAAAGTCTAAGTCGAACTTAGCAACCAGATAATAAGTACCATACAAAATAATAACTGTTGGAATTAAATATAAAGTGTAATATAAATACTTAGATAATTGTCCTTTTGGTAAAAAGTAATACATAACATATCCAGTAAAGATAGCCAAGGCAGGATTAGCCTGTATAAAGTAAGTAGGTACTTTTCCTTTGGCTATTGTAAATATAATAAACATAACACCTATCCATGAAAAAACAAAAGCATGTTTTTTTATTTTTTCCCTTAGAGAATAAAAAAGACCATAATAAAAAACAAGAGAGTAAGGTAAAAATCCCCACAGAACTACATATATGTAAAAAAATAAATCTTTAAACCCTTTTGATTTTTTTGAGATTGCTCTTTTTAATGTTTCTTCCATATAAACATCTAAGAACTGATTACCAAACTTGACATACATGTAAATAAACCAGCTAAAACCAATAACTATAACAATAGGTATTCCTAAATGAACCCTAAGAAAAAGAAAATCTTCAACAAAACCTTTGAACCTAAAGTTATTTTCTAATAGTAGATAAGCTATAACAATGGCACCAATTATTATTAAATAAGGATAGCCTTTTGTAAGTATAGTCAAAGACAGGGCTATATAAGAAAAGTAAATATAAATCCATTTTTTGGTTTTATATCCAACCAAAAAAAGATATAAAGTTAAGGTAAAGAAAAATGTAAGAGGAATTTCTGGAGATGCATAACGGGAATTTATAAAGAACTGTATACTAAACATTACAGCAAACATTGAATAAAACGCTACATGTACATTGTTGTACAATTTAAGAGAAATCAAAAAAGTCAAAATTACAGAACCCACAGCATACAAAACGATTGGAAGTCTAACAGCAAACTCATTTAGTCCAAATAAAAAAGAGCTAATAGCTATAGACCAATATGTTAAAGGAGGTTTATTAAAACGAGGTTCATAATTGTAGTAAATATCAAGAAAGTTTTTATTTTCAAACATTTCTCTAACAGCTTCAGCATAAAAAGCCTCATTAGCTGTCCATATATCATTTAGCCAGATATTCCAGAAAAAAATAAGAATAGACCAGAATATAAAGAGAGTATACATATTAAAGGTATGTTTATCTATCATCAGTCAATAAACATCCTTATACCAGCTATTCCATAAACACCTGTATCAAGTACATCTTTTATATTATCTTCGTTTATACCACCTAGAGCATAAACAGGAATAGAAACCATTTTTAAAACTTTATTTAGCTCTTCTATACCTTTAGGTTCTCCTTTATTAGGAGTTTCAAATATAGGAGAAAAAAATATATAATCTGCTCCATCTTTCTCAGCTTTAATAGCTTCTTCTACACTATGACAGGATTTTCCTACAATCAACTCAGGAAATTTATGTTTTACAGCTTCTATTGGAATACTATCTGAAGGCAAATGTACACCTTCAGCATGAACCATAACAGCTATATCTACCCTATCATTAATAAAAAGAAAAGCATCATACCCCTTTAAAAGTTCTCTCATTTTCAGAGCATAATTATAGATTTCCCCAGACGGCAAATCCTTCTCCCTTAATTGAAACATCCTTATACCTTTTTGAAGCTGTCTTTTGATTTGCTCTTCAAATGGTCTTTTAAACTGCTTTCTATCTGTAATAGCGTAAAACTTTTGAAGAATATTTTTCATTCTTCACCTTTATCTAAATAAACCATAATTCCAAATATTGCTATAGCAATAACAACCATGCCTATTATAATGATAGGAAACCATTTTGCTGGGTCCATAGCAACCTCCAACAAACATTTATAATCTTACAACAACATCTTTCTCTTTTAAAAATTCCTTTACTTCCTGTATAGTTAACTCTTTAAAATGGAATAAAGAAGCGGCAAGAGCAGCATCAGCCTTACCTTTAGTAAAAGCTTCATAAAAATGTTCTTTATTTCCTGCACCACCAGAAGCTATTACAGGAATAGAAACAGCCTCACTTACAGCTTTTGTAAGCTCTATATCATATCCACTTTTTGTTCCATCCTTATCCATAGATGTGAGTAAAATCTCTCCTGCTCCTAAACTTTCAACAGCTTTAGCCCACTGAATTACATCTTTTCCTGTTGCTGTTCTCCCTCCATGTATATAAACTTCCCATTTATCTTTATCAACTTTTTTAGCATCAATAGCTACAACAATTGTAGAAGAACCAAATCTCTTTGCTGCTTCCTCAACAAGAATAGGTTCTTTTACAGCAGCTGTGTTGATAGATACTTTATCAGCACCACTTTCAAGAAGTTTTCTTATATCTTCCAGACTCCTTATTCCACCACCTACAGTAAGTGGCATAAATACAGTTTCAGCTGTTTTCTTTACAACATCTAAAATTATATCCCTTTCTTCAGCAGATGCTGTTATATCAAGAAAAACAAGTTCGTCAGCGCCAGCTTCATCATACGCCTTTGCAGCCTCTACTGGGTCTCCAGCATCAATTAGATTTACAAACTTAACTCCTTTTACAACTCTTCCTTTATTTACATCAAGACATGGAATAATCCTTTTCGCAAGCACTAAACTATACCTCCAGTCTCTAAAACAGGCAGTTCTTCTATTTCCTTAATTGGAAAGTTTTTTAAGTACTCTCTAAAAGATGTCTCAACAGGTATACCTTCTCTCTCAAATAAAAATTTCAACTTTTTAAAAAGCTTTTCTCCTTGCTTATCTATATCTACAAGAATTATGCATAAGTCAGCAAGTTCAAGTTCTTCAACCACATCATATAACCTTTTTCCTTTTAAAGTAACTATATTTTTTATTTGCCACTTGCTTAATACAGATTCATCATTCTTACCTTCAACAATAATAAAAACATTATCCATATTTCCATACTGTTGAAGCTTTTCTTTCCAGTGAGAAAAAGACTTAAACACCATCTTTTATACAAAGATTATTTCCGGAAGTTTTTTAATTAAGTTTTTTTCATATGCCTCAGATAAAAATCTCACTATAGCTTCTTTACCTCTTTCTCCATAATCTAAAGTCAGGTCATTTACATACATACCTACAAACCTATCTGCTTTTTCTTTTTCCATGTCTCTAGCAAACTTTAGTGCATAATTTAAAGCTTCATCTCTATGCTCAAGAGAATATCTAATACTTTCTTTTAAAATACCAGAAATATCTTTTATAACTTTATCTCCTAAATCCTTTCTTATAACATTACCTCCAAGGGGTAAAGGCAAACCTCCTGTTTTTTCATACCACCATTTTCCAAGGTCAAGTATGCACTCAAGTCCTTCATCTTTATAAGTTAATTGTCCTTCATGGATAATAAGACCTGCCTCAAATTCACCAGACTTAACTTTAGGTATTATCTGGTCAAAAGGAACAACCTCATAAGATACATTTGGTTCAAAAAGTCTTAAAGCAAGAAATGCTGAAGTTAAAGTCCCAGGAACAGCTATTTTTTTATTTTTTATTTGAGAAACATCAAATTTTTCCTTTGCAACAATCATAGGACCATAGTTATCTCCCATACTAGCACCACTTGATAGTAAAGCATACTTATCAGCAACATAAGGAAAAGCATGTATAGATATCGCACTAACCTCATATGTACCTTTTAATGCTTCCTTATTTAACGTTTCAATATCTGCTAGAATATCTTCAAAACGATATCCTTTTAAATCTATTTTTTTATGGTTTATTGCATAGAACATAAAAGCATCATCAGAATCAGGACTATGAGCAACTCTTATTCTCATTTATCACCTCTTTTAATACAGAAAAATTTAGAACTAAAAGATATTATATGCTAATTTTTATCTGATATATCCATATTTTGTTTTTTTATATCGGTAAGTATTTTAACTATCTTATCTACCATTTCAGGTTTAACATAATTCATAACCTCCCCTGCTAAACGAGGTTTCATGTTATATATGATATATGCTGCTTTTACAGGATCTTTCATATTAGAAATCTTCTCTCCAGCCATTTCTGGGTCCATTTTTTCAAAAACTTTCCCAAGCTTTTTATATCTTTCTTCCTGTGCTTTTTTTATAAAGTTTTTAAACTCCTCTTTTTCCTGTTTTAACTTAGCTCTTTCCTCTTTTATACTTTCCAATAAAGCATTATTTTTATCTATTAAGGCTTTAACTTCAGATTTTAATTGTTCAAGTCTTTTAATCTCTTTATCTATCTCTTTCTTTTCAACCTGTGCATAAGAAAAACTAACTATCATTCCTAATGTGATTATTACGCTCATCAAGTAGTTCATTTTCCCTCTTCTCTTCTAATTTTTTTTGCTTTTTCAAATTTCTCTCTTCATACTTTTCTATCATCTTTTTTTCTGCAAGTATTTCTTTTAGCTTTAATTTTTTTTCATAAATTTCCATTTCTAAATTATCTATTTCCATTTCTAACTGACCAAGATTTTTATAAAGCTGTTCTAAAAACTTATTTTTCATAAAAATCTCAAATGAACTTTCAAAACTATGAGAAGAAATTTCCTTTATTTTCTTTTCTAAACTGATTTTCTTCTCATTTAACAATTTAAGTTTATTTTCTAAAGCAGAAATTTCTTTCTTTAAGTGTTCTATTTCAAACTTTTTCTTCTTTAAGTACATTTCCACAACTCTCATAAATTCTTTTTCGGATAAACATCTCAAAAATTAAACATGCTCTTCATTCATCTCTTTAGAGAATATATCCCTTTTTAACCATAGATACACCATCAATATAACTGTATAAACAAATGTAGATAAAAGAACAATACCAACAACTATACTTTCAAACATCTGCCTGTATATAAAATCATCAGGAAGAGCATGTACCATAATTATAGACAAGCCCCCTTTAGTTCCTGCAAGAGATAGAACTATACCCCATCTAAAAGGTTTTTTAAAGAGTTTTATACCTACATTTATAACAACAAATCTTATTACCGTAGTTAATAGAAAAACAACAAGAATCTCTTTCCAGTAATAAAGTAGCTTCTGAAAATCCACAAGTTTAGCCATCAAAATAAATAAAAAAGCATTAGCAAAATGACCAACTATCAAAGATAACTCTATGTTTTCTTGGAATCTCTCTTTAGTAGTAGCAAGTTTATCTCTTATCCTATAAACAAGCTTTTCATGTAAAGGTAATTCCTCAAAACTCTCTTTTAATTTCCTCTCTTCTCTTTCAAAATCCTTATCTATTAAATATTTAAAAGTTACTACACTTGAAATAATTGATAAAATACCTGCCACAT
>JALSSG010000177.1 GCA_026984355.1 Hydrogenothermaceae bacterium | reverse complement strand
TTCCACCCATATCAAATGTTATTAGCTTTTTATACCCAGATATATTACCTATAGATAAAGCTCCTATTACTCCTCCAGCAGGTCCAGATAGTATTGTTCTGACAGGTTCTTTTGATGCTGTATCTACAGATATGCTTCCGCCGTTTGACTGCATTACTTTTAGTGTATCTTCTGGTTGGATATTGTTTTGTAGGTATGTTAAATAGGTTTTCATTTTAGGCAGAACATATGCATTTATAACTGTTGTGGCTGTTCGTTCAAATTCTCTAAATTCAGGTAATACTTCATGTGAAGCTGAAACAGGAATATCTAAATGTTTTTGTATATACTCCTTTACGAGTTTTTCGTGGTATGGATTTAGAAAAGAAAATAAAAAGCTTACAGCAACTGATTCTATATTATGTTTTTTTAAATTTTTTATCAGGCTTTTTAGCTCTTTTTCTTCAATATCTTTTAGGATTTCTCCTTTAGAATTTATTCTACAATCTATCCCAAATCTATGTTTTCTTTCAACAGGTATTTTTTCTCTTTTATAGTATAGGTCATATAGTTTTTCTCTATTTTGTCTTCCTATTTCTATAATATCCTCAAAACCTTTATTTGTGATAAGAGCTGTTTTTGCTCCTTTTCTTTCTAAGAGTGTATTTGTAGCTACAGTTGTTCCATGTATTATACTTTTTTGTTTTTTGCCTATTGTTTTTAGTCCTTTGATTACAGCTTTTGCTGGATTTTCTGGTGTTGAAGGAATTTTAAATATATACCATTTCCCGTTTTCATAACAGACAAAGTCTGTAAATGTTCCTCCTGTATCTACGCCTACTATTATCATCTTTCTCCTAAAGGTCAGCAAACATGTCTAAAAACCATTGTGGATAAGGTCTTTCTGGTTTTGTTATTTCGTCTAAGTATTCTACATCTTCTTTTGATAATTCCCAGTCTACACATGCTAAATTATCTTTTAGTTGTTCTAAATTCCTTACTCCAATTATTATAGAGCTTACAAATGGTTTTGCCCTGAGCCAGTTTAGAGCTACCTGTGATACTGTGGCGTTATACTTATGTGCGATTTTTTTTAGCTGGTCTATAAGGTCATATGCTTTTTCAAAATCAAATCTAAGAAATGGTTTTTCCATTCTTGCATATCTACTGTCTGGTGGTGGTGGATTTTCTCTTGAATATTTTCCTGTAAGGAAACCTCCAGCAAGTGGACTCCATGGAAGTATACCTAAACCTAAGTCTTCACAGGCTGGGACAACTTCAAACTCTATATCTCTTCCAAGTAGTGAATAATACATCTGTGCAGAGACAAATTTAGAATAACCTTTTAGTTCCTGTAGCATAACAGATTTTGCTATTTGCCATCCAGCAAAATCTGATATTCCTATATATCTGACTTTTCCTATTCTTACTAAATCATTCAAAGCTTCTATTGTCTCTTCTATAGGTGTGGTATTGTCCCACCAATGAACCTGATATAAATCTATATAATCTCTATTTAGTCTTTTTAGAGATTGGTCTATAGATTTGAATATATGATATCTTGATAAACTTCTATTGTTTGGGTCGTTTTCGTCCATTACACCTCTAACTTTTGTAGCTATGATTACATCATTTACCTTTTTGCCTAAAGCTTTTGCAAGTAGCTGTTCTGATTCTCCAAATGCGTATATATCTGCTGTATCAAAAAAGTTAACTCCTTTATCTAATGCGTAGTCTACTACCTGTTGTATCTGAGAAAATTCCATTCTACCAGCGGAACGCCAGCCTTTTTCTGTAAAGGTCATAGCACCAAGGCATATTACTGATACTTTTAGCCCTGTTTTTCCTAAGTTTCTATATTCCATTTCTCACCTCATTTCATGATAAGAGTATTCTTCTTTTTTTGTTTTAAAGTATTTATAAATAAGATAGACTAGTAATCCTATTATTATAATTTCTAATAATCCCGGCATTCCAAAATGAAATCCATACCCCATTAAAAACGATAGTAAAGCTCCAAAAATCATTCCTCCTATAAACCATTTAAACCATTGTTTTTGGAATATAGGCGTTTGGTTTTTAGATTTTTTCACCTTATTAAATGAATGGTCTAATGTAGATTTTTTCTGT
>JALSSG010000176.1 GCA_026984355.1 Hydrogenothermaceae bacterium | reverse complement strand
ATTAAATAAATTATGCTCTTTTTTGAGGCATTTCCATTGTAAGAACTACAACAAGCCATATAAATGTTATAAGCACGAGGAAAATAAAGACTGATGTAAACCCAAATTTAAGAAGATACCCTGCACTTATTCCACCAACAAAAGCACCTAAAAATTGAGCTGTATTAAATACACCTGAAGCTGTACCTTTTACATGAGGTTTGGCATATTTACTCATTAAGGAAGGCATTATAGGTTCAAGCATCATAAAACCTGTAAAATAAACAATAATTGAAACTACAGAAAATAGAAAACTATCTGTTAAAAACATAAACATTATAAATGATATGATCAGCACAATAATTGCTGCAATTTTTACCTGTTTTATTAAACCTTTCTTCTCAGCTATTATAGTACTTGGAACCATAATAGTAAGTCCTACAAGGAACATGACAAGATAAACCTTCCATAAATCTGCTGGAGGTATAAAGTTTCTTAATATAAGTGGAGCCGCTGTAAACACTGCTGTCAATCCCATATGAAGAGTAAACATACCAAAGTCCATTTTTATAAGGTTCTTATCTTTTAAAACGGTTCCTAAATAAGAGCTTGTGAATTCTGCATCATCGTGATGTACTATAACTTTTGGTCTTGGAATTCCCCATATTATATATGGTAGCGATATAAGAGCTAATAAGGCTGTAAATGTAAAGACCCCTCCAAGTCCAAAATGTGCAGCAATCCATGGTCCCAGAACCATACCAAAGGCAAAAGCCATACCAATAGAAGCCCCAATAGTAGCCATAGCTCTTGTTCTAACTTCTTCTCTTGTAAGGTCAGCTATGAGAGCTATAACTACAGACGAAACAGCTCCCATTCCTTGTAGAAATCTACCAACAATCAATAGATAAATATCATGATTATAGGATGCATATGCAGCAAGGCCACTACCTAAGAAAAATATGATAGTAGAAATAATCAAAATAGGTATTCTCCCATATTTATCACTCCAAAGACCATAGGGTATTTGAAAAATAGCCTGAGTTAATCCATATGCACCAATAGCAAGGCCTACCAGAAATGATGTAGCGCCAGGAAACTGAGAAGCATATATACTAAGTACTGGCAGTACAAGAAAAAGACCAAGCATTCTAAGAGAAAATATACCAGCAAGACCTAAAGTAGCTTTTTTTTCTTCAGGAGTAAAATCTTTATCTATCAACTTTGACAAAAACCTCCTTACTAATCTAATATTAGATTGTATAATTTTACTATAGCAAAAAATAAATTCAGGATTAAAACAATGGGTAAACTATTATCTATTTTTGTTGTTTTCATAAGCATATATAGTACTTCCGTTGCTTTAGAACTTAGCAAAAAATTCCACTTTACACCTTTTGCTGGATATTTTATGTTTGATAAACAAAGGCATATAGACAGTGGAGTAGGTGGTGGAATTAATTTTGGATATTTTACATCAGAAAACTTTGGGATAGATGTATTATTTGGATTTTTATCAACAAAACATTTTGAGAATAAAAGAACTGTTTTTGCACTTTCCTTATCCTTTATAAAGCTGTTTAACTTTCCTAAGAAAGAAAATGCAAAATTTTATATAACTTATGGATTTGGTGGAAATAAGAATGTAGGATTTACTTTTGGGCTTACTGGAGGTATAGGACTTAAGTATTTCTTAAAAGAAAAAGAAAGCTTTGCTATAGATTTTTCAGGTAGAGGATTTTATTTATGGAATGGTAGACTTGATGGTATTATAACTGCTGGTATTACCTATCTTTTTAAATAGAACATAGTTATCCTTTATTTTAAATTCTAAAACTTTTTCAATATTTAGATTTTCCTTTAGGAATTTTTTCTTAGAAAGATAATAGTTATCTTCCTTAATTTTAAGAGTTTTTTTTAGAATACTTTTTCTATTATTTTCTATATAAAAAAGAAGTCCATAACTTACCCTATCTTTTCCGTAATAAAAAAGATTATGACCCTTTGTCAAATCAGCCACCTGTATGCCGTATTTTTTCTCTAAAAATGAAGTTCCTGAAATGGCTTTTATAGGAAGATAAACCATATCAAATAATACCCTAAACCATATTAAACCAATGACCATGTAATAAACAGGTTTTTTCCATACTCTAA
>JALSSG010000175.1 GCA_026984355.1 Hydrogenothermaceae bacterium | reverse complement strand
ATCTCTTTCAGTTGGATATGCAGAACCAAGTTCTATTTTTATCTTTTCTGCTGTCTGCTCACCAATTAAAATTTGATGTTTTCTCTTTAAATATTGAACGATAGCTTCATTCATTTCATCACCAGCTGTTCTAATAGAGTAAGAAAGAACAAGACCAGATAGAGAAATAACAGCTATCTCAGATGTTCCACCACCTATATCAACTATCATATTTCCACCAGGCTCTTTTATAGGAAGACCTGCACCTATAGCAGCTGCCATAGGTTCAGCAACAAGGTAGATTTCTCTTGCACCTGCCTGTCTTGCTGCATCTACAACAGCTCTTTTTTCTACTGTAGTAATACCAGAAGGAACACCTACTATAATTCTTGGTTTTGCAATAAAAGAAAATGGAAGATTTGAATGAACTTTTTTAATAAAATATTTAAGCATAGCCTGTGTAACATCAAAATCAGCAATAACTCCATCTTTCAATGGTCTAATTACTTCTATATGTTCTGGAGTTTTACCAATCATATTTTTTGCTTCTGTTCCAACAGCTATAATCTTACCTGTCTTTTTGTCTATAGATACAATTGAAGGTTCTGAAAGAACAATTCCTTTTCCTCTTACAAAAACAATTGTATTAGCTGTTCCTAAGTCTATACCGATATCATTGGAAAAAAGACCAAAGAATTTGTTGGATAGCATTATATATCCTCCCGAAAAAGTAGAAATAAATATAATAAAACAGAAGATATATTATACTATAATTAGTTTATTTCAATTTCTAAATTCACTGGAGGAATTTTTATGTTTAAAGGTTCAATAGTTGCATTAATTACTCCTTTTAAAGATGGACAGATTGATGAAAAATCATTAAAAAAGCTTATTGAATTCCATATAGAAAATGATACAGATGCTATAGTGGTAGCTGGAACTACTGGAGAATCAGCAACACTTACATTCTCTGAGCATGAAGACCTTATAAGAATGGCTGTGGAATTTGCAGATAAGAGAATTCCTATAATTGCAGGTACAGGAGCAAATGCAACTCACGAAGCTATATCCATGACAAAGTTTGCAGAAAAAGTAGGAGCTGATGCTTCTTTACAGATAGTTCCTTACTATAATAAACCTACTCAAGAAGGTATATATCAGCACTTTAAAGCAATTGCAGAAGAAACTAATATCCCATTGATACTTTACAATATTCCATCAAGAACTGGTGTAGATATGCTTCCTGAAACATTTGCCAGATTATTTGGAGATTTCCCTAATATAATAGGGATAAAAGAAGCTACCGGAAATGTAGCAAGAGTATCTGAAATAATATCTCTTACAAACCCTGATGTAGTAATTTTATCTGGAGATGATGCCCTTACTGTTCCAATGATGTCTGTAGGAGCAAAAGGAGTTATATCTGTAGCAAATAATATTATTCCAAAAGAAATAGCAAAAATGTGTAATTATGCTTTAGAAGAAAACTTTGAAGAAGCAAGAAAAATTCACAATTATTATTGGAAACTATTTAAAACTTTATTCATAGAAACAAACCCAATTCCTGTAAAAACAGCAGCATACCTTATGGGTCTTATAGAAGACAATGAATTAAGACTACCACTTTACCATATGAGTAAACAAAACGAAGAGACATTGAAGAAAGTACTAAGAGAATATAATCTTATCAAATAACTTCTAGGAGAATGTTATGCCTAAGGTTGGAATTGTCGGCACTGGACGTATGGGTTCTAAATATATAAGCAAATTTGATATTTTAGGTTATGATGCTTTTTTAGTAGACAAAGAAAAATCTCAATTAGAACAATTTCCTGATAAATTTAGAAAATATACAGATTTAGATGAAGCATTAGAAACAGAAAAAAGTGCAGATGCTATATTTGTGGTAACTTCTCCAACATCTCATATCCCTATAGCTCAGAAAATAATACACCATGGTATTAATGTAATGGTAGAAAAACCTCCAGCTCTTGATGTTTATGACCTTGAAGAAACTATTAAACTTGCTCAAAAAAGCGACGTAGTTTTTGGAGTTTCAGAAATAGAACTAAAATCAAGTGCTGTAAGAAATCTTAATCTATCTGATTTCAATGTACGTTCTATAAAAGCTTATAGATTAAACTTAGGGAAAGGATACATCAATCCCTTCTTAGACCTTGCATGGCATGACCTTTATATCTTTTATCACTTTTTTAACAAGTTTGAAATTTTAGATGTAGTTGATAAAAAGGAAGAAAAAACGCACTTCGTAGAAGTTTATGCAAAATCAAAAAAAGAAGAAATACCACTTGACTTAGAGGTTGCATGGGAGAACTCTTACCTTAGAAGAGAATGGATTTTTGATACTGATAAAGGAGAATTAGTTTTAAACTTTGTTGATGACGAAATAATTTATCCAGACGGTAAAAAAGTTGAAAAAGATGGATTAGATAAGCTAGAACTTATGATAAAAGAATTTGTGGAAAAGCCTTCAAATGAAAGTGCATTAAGAGCACTAAATATACTACAGGAATTTATAAAATTCTACTAAGGAGTAAAAAGATGGCAATACCAATTATAAAACCTGTATTTGGAAAAGAAGAAGAACAGGTAGTACTTGAAATAATAAAAAGTGGACAGATAACAAGAGGAAAATGGACTATAAAATTTAAAGAAGCTTTTAAGGAAGCTACAGAAACCGCTTATTGTCATACTGTATGTAGTGGAACTACAGCTCTTTATATAGGATTAAAAGCTTTAGGTATATCTTCAAAAGAAGATATAGTTATAGTACCTGCAATGAGTTTTATGGCTACAATAGATGCTGTGTTGCTTGCAGGTGGAACACCAGTAGTTATTGATATTGATGAAAGTTATACAATGGATGTTAATTTCTTAGAAGAAGCTATAGAAAAATACAAACCAAAAGTTGTTATTCCTGTTCATCTATATGGACAAACAGCAGATATGGACAAAATAAATGAAATATGCAAAAAACATAACGTTATAGTCTTTGAAGATTCTGCACAGGCTCATGGAGCAAAATACAAAGGAAAACCAGCTGGAAGTCTTGGGGATTTAGCTGCTTTTAGTTTTTACGCTTCCAAAAATGTAGCAATGGGAGAAGGAGGAGCATTAACAACAAACAATCCAGAAATTGATGAAAAAATATCAAACTGGATAGAATTTGGAGACCATCCTGCATTAAATGTAAGAATTACAGAATTTCAGGCAGGTATCGGCTACTGGCAATTGCAAAAACTTCCAGAAACAAATAAAAAAAGAAAAAAACATGCATACATCTACAACGAAGAATTCAAAGACCTTCCTGGATTAATACTACCAAAAGAGTTCCCAGAAAGAGAACATGTATGGCATATTTATACATTAAGACACCCAAAAAGAAATAAGATAGTTGAAAAACTCATTGAGAATGGAATTGGAGCAAGAATTTACTATGAATACACACTACACGAGCTTAGAAACGCCCAACATCTACCATGTGAATTTGCAGAAGCTATAAAAGATGAAATATTTGCTATCCCAGTTCATGCTGCTTTAAAAGAAGATGAACTATCATATATTATTGATACTATGAAAAAAATAGTAAAATCTATTTAAAACAATGATGAGAATATTACTGACCTTAATTTTATCTATAGTGATGTTAGGGTGTTCCTCTACACAAACGCACAAGTTTAACTCAGAAAAAGACAACAAAAAAGAGAAAACTAAAAAACCTACTATTAAGATAAAAAATCCATTTACTGATGATGTAAATATAGAAGATATATTAGGAAGGTGAGGAAATGATAGAAATAAATGGACAATTAGATGCAAAAGATTTAAAGTTTGCTATAGTAGTGGGAAGATTTAACAGCCTGATAACAGAAAAACTTCTTGAAGGTGCAGTTGACTGTATAATCAGGAATGGAGGAAGTACAGAAAACATAACAGTGGTAAGAGTGCCAGGTTCTTTTGAAATACCTCTTACAGCAAAAAAATTAGCAAAAACAAAAAAATACGATGCAATTATATGTCTTGGAGCTGTAATAAGAGGAGCTACTCCACACTTTAATTATGTTGCTGCAGAAGTAACAAAAGGTATAGCACTGGTTAGCCTTGAAGAAGAAATTCCTATAGCTTATGGTATTCTTACTACAGACACTATAGAACAGGCTATAGAAAGAGCAGGGACAAAGATGGGAAATAAAGGCTTTGATGCTGCACTATCTGCAATAGAAATGGCAAATGTTCTTAAGGAAATAAAATGAAAACTGGTAAACATAGAAAAAAAGCAAGAGAGATTTTATTTAAAACGTTATATTCTTACGACCTAAATGGTGGAAATCTAAAAGATACCCTACAATACTACATTGAAGACTTCAAAAAATCAAACAATGGAAAAATAGACCAGAAGGTTTTGGAGTATTCTTATTCTATTGCTGAAGGAATAGAAAAACATTTAGATGAAATAGACCAACTTATTGAAACTCATTTACACGGATGGAGATTGAAGAGATTAGGATATCCAGAAAGAGCATTACTTAGACTTGGAGCTTATGAGCTTGCTTTCGCAGATATTCCTGATAAAGGAAGAGTATTTATAGATATCTTAGACCTGGCAAAATGTTATTTAACTGATGAAGAAGCATTAAAGTTTATAAATGGTGTCCTAAGCGGAATTTATAAAGATATTACAAGAGAAAAAGAGTTTATCACAAAAGAAGAAAAGTAGGGCAAAGCCCTACCTGTATTTAGAAAGCTGGTTGTTCTAAGTTTATAGCTACTACTTCTTTTACTTCTGGTATTTCTTCTTTTAGTTTTCTTTCAATACCACCTTTTAAAGTCATAAGAGACATAGCACATCCAGAACAAGCACCCATTAATCTAACATAAACAGTTCCATCTTCTCCTATATCTACTAATTCAACATCTCCACCATCAAATCTTAAAGCTGGTCTTATTTTTTCTAAAACTTCTTCAACTTTTTCTCTTTCTACTGCCATTATAATTCCTCCAAATGCAATTTTTTTATGCCTTAATTATATGATTTGTATATAAATTGAGTATGATATTTAACATAATATAATTAATGAGGAAAAAACATGAAAAGTGCAGAATTTTTTCTAAGCTTTGTACCTCCATCTAAAGCAAACAAAGTAAAACTAAACGTAAGAGCTTTTACAAAATCTGGAAAAAGATATATAGTACCAAAAGATGTAGCATTAAAGATAAATAAAGCAATATGGGAACTTGAGCTACAAAATCAGAATGTAAAAGCATTTTTTACAGAACCTGTTGAGGTACATATAACATTCCTTCTCCCAAATAAAAGAAGGAGAGATTTAGACAATATAATGAAAACTTTAGGAGATTGCCTTACATATGCAGGGATTATACAAGATGATAATTTAATATATAAACAAACATTAGAAAAATTCCACACGAAAGAAGAAGGAGTAATTATAAAAATAAAAAAATTAAATAGACGAAAAGAACCAGATATACAGTTAATAAAGGAATATAAGAGGAAGCTAAATGGAATTTAATATAGATAATGAAACATATAAACTTTTATTCCAGATTATATTTTCTGGTATTCTTGGACTTATTATAGGTCTTGAAAGGGAACATAGAATAAAAGAAGAAGAAAAAAGAAAAGAAATATTTGCAGGGATAAGAACATTTCCTTTTATAACCGTCTTTGGAACTACCGCAACATATCTAAACGATAAATATATAGATAATTTTTTATTTTTAGCATTTGGAGGACTTATTGTACTTACAATAATAAACTTTTATCTTGAATATCAAAAAGACCCGGGAGCAACCACAGAAATAGCTACTTTTTTAGCATTTATAATAGGTATACTGGTTTATTATCAGTATTACTATGTTTCTGCATTTTTAGCTATTTTTATCACACTCCTTCTGGCATTAAAACCAGCTCTTGAAGAATTCGCAAGAAAAATCTCATATGAAGATATAATAGCTATTATCAAATTTGCTCTTATTACAGTTATTATATATCCACTTTTACCAGATAAAGATTTTGGTCCTTTTAATGCGTTTAATTTAAAAGAAATATGGAAAATAGTCGTAATAGTATCCACATTAGATTTTTTAGGTTATCTACTGATTAGATGGAAAGGAGCCAAATCCATATGGATTACTGGTCTAATAGGAGGAATAATATCAAGTACTGCAGTTAGTTATGACCTATCTAAAAAAGCTAAAGAATACCCTCTACTATCCTACTCAGCACTATTAGGTATCTCTCTTGCATGGCTAATTATGAATATAAGAGTACTCGTTTTAACGGCAGTTATAAATATTCAGTTAATGGCACATCTTTTAATACCTATTATGATAGCTTCTATTTTTCATATAGCTATTTTGTTTTATCAATACAGAAAAGAAAATAAAAAGTTTGTAGATGAAACACAAAAACATGTAGAATTCAAGAACCCTTTTGAACTTTATAATGCCATACAATTTGGAATAGTTTATGCACTTATACTGTTTTCAATAAAAGCCCTACAATTTTATTTAGGGAATACAGGAATATATATTGCAAGCTTTTTATCAGGAGTAATAGATGTTGATGCAATAACATTATCTCTTGCATCTTTGTCACAAAAAGAAAGCCTACATATAGATACTGCTGTTAAAGGAGTTTTAATAGCTGTTGTATCAAATGATATTTTTAAATATTTTTATGTTTCTATATTTGGAAATAACTATCTAAGGAAAAATATGCTACCTTATCTAATTATAATGTTAGTAATTGCAGGCACATACTTACTAATTTAAAGGGAACTTCTATGTACAGTTGGAAGAAAATATTTAATCAAATAAAAAAATATAAAAGACAGCTTTTTATAGGCAACATAATAGCACTTTTTGCTGCAATAGTAAGTGTGCCGATACCACTTTTTATTCCTTTTATAATAGATGAAATTTTACTAAATAAACCAGGTGTTTTTGTTCATACTATAGAGTCAATATTTGGGCAACAACCTGTATGGTTTTATATATTACTTGTTCTTTTTATTATAATCTTTCTACGAATATCTTTTCTTATACTATCTGTATTACAGACTATGATTTTTACCAAAATATCAAAAGACATAATCTACAAACTAAGAAAAGATATGCTCCTTCATTTAGAAAAAGTATCTATGTCAGAATACGAAACAGCAGGTACAGGGAAAATAACATCACTATTTATAACCGATGTAAACACAATAGACCAGTTTTTAGGAGTTTCTATAAGCAGACTATTAGTATCTTTACTTATAATTATTGGTGTTTCTATTGTTTTACTATGGATACACTGGAAGCTTGCTCTTTTTATACTTTTACTAAATCCAATTGTCGTTTATTTTACTGTAGTTCTAGGTAGAAAAGTAGGGAAATTAAAAAGAAAAGAAAATAAAGCAGTGGAAATATTTCAGGAAGCATTAACAGAAACATTAGACCTTTTCTGGCAGATAAGAGCAAGCAATAGAGAAAAACATTTTATAAAAAATGTAATAGAAGAGGCAAAAAAGGTAAGGGATACATCTATAGCATTTGGCTGGAAAAGTGATGCAGCAACAAGGCTGTCTTTTACAGTATTTCTTACAGGTTATGAAATATTCAGAGCAGCAGGATTGTTCATGGTTGCATATTCAGACCTTACTATAGGACTTATGTTTGCGATATTCAGTTATCTATGGGTAATGATGACACCAATTCAAGAAATTCTTGGGATACAATATGCTTTCCATACAGCAACAGCAGCTTTAAACCGAATAAACCAGCTTTTTAAAATGAAAAAAGAACCAGAATATCCCCATATTTTAAATCCTTTCAAAAATAAAAAAACCTGCTCTATCACACTAAAAAAAGTTTACTTTTCTTATGATGGAGAAAAATTTGTACTAGAAAATATAAACATGCATATTCCAGAAGGAAAAAAAGTAGCCATAGTAGGTGCAAGCGGAAGTGGAAAAACAACATTAGCACATATATTAGTAGGATTTTATCCAGTAAATAAAGGAAATGTTTATTATGATGATGTCCCAGTAGAAAAGATAGGACTTGATGTAGTTAGAGAAAATGTTTCTTTAGTCTTACAAATGCCTATGCTCTTTAATGATACAGTGAGATTTAATCTAACATTAGGAAAAGATATTCCAGAATGGAAAATATGGGAAGCTCTAAAAATAGCCCAGATGGAAGAAGTTGTAAAAAACTTTCCAGAAAAGTTAGACACACTTGTTGGAAAAAATGGTATAAAACTATCAGGAGGACAAAGACAAAGATTAGCTATAGCTAGAATGATACTTCAGGAACCAAAAATAGTAATCTTAGACGAATCTACATCAGCTCTTGATACTCAGACAGAATTTAATCTATTTAAAGAACTGCAAAAATTTTTAGAAAATAGAACCACAATAATAATAGCTCATAGATTAAGCACAATTACACAAGCAGACTATATATATGTACTGGACAAAGGAAAAATCGTTCAACAAGGTACACATGAAGAACTTATTAAACAAGAAGGTCTGTATTATACTTTTATGAAAAAAGAAATAGATAAAAAACAAGAGGAAAAGAAAAGATGATAAAAGCAGTACTAATAGATATAGAAGGAACAACATCCCCCATATCCTTTGTAAAGGAAATTTTATTTCCTTATTCTAAGGAAAAATTAGAAAATTTTATAAAAGAAAATAAAGATAAACCAGAAGTACAAAAAATTTTAAATGATATAAAAAAAGAAGCTGGAAAAGACCTTACCATAGATGAAATCATTCAAATTCTAAAAAATTGGATAGATGAAGACAAAAAAATCACTCCATTAAAAGAGATACAGGGATTAATATGGAAAGAAGGATTTGAAACAGGAAAATTAAAAGCACCTGTTTACAAAGATGCTTACGATAAAATGATAGAATGGAAAAATAAAGGATATAAACTCTATATTTACTCTTCAGGTTCAACAACAGCTCAAAAATTATTTTTTTCTCACACAGAATTTGGAAACATATTAGATTTATTTTCTGGACATTTTGATACAAAAATAGGCAGTAAAAAAGACCCGACATCTTACCAGAAGATAGCACAAACTATAGGATTAAAACCAGATGAAATTCTATTTTTATCTGATAATCCAGAAGAAATAAAGGCAGCAGCCAAAGCTGGAATGAAAGTAAAAAGACTTGTTAGAGAACAAGATGCAGAATATATGGAAAATTTTCCATATGAACAAATTAAAAGCTTTGAAGAAATAGACTTATAAATTTTTCTATAAATTTTCCAATTTTAAAACATATCCCACAACGTTCAGACAAAACTGAAGAAGGCAAAGATAGTTTATCTATTAAAGTCATCCTTTATATCCCACTACGTTCAGACAAAACCTTGGCAATTGAATAAGTAAACGCAGGTGCAGGTCACTTGCTTTATATCCCACTACGTTCAGACAAAACAAGATTTTATATGTTTTCAAGCCTCGTCTCAATGACAGCTTTATATCCCACTACGTTCAGACAAAACAATTAAACTTTTACTTGGTTGAAATATCCTTCTACAACCTTTATATCCCACTACGTTCAGACAAAACAAAAAGCTCCCTCATTGCAAGGGAGCAGGGGGGCTACTTTATATCCCACTACGTTCAGACAAAACTTAAATTTCCAGATAGTCAAATTCCAGATGAACTCAACTTTATATCCCACTACGTTCAGACAAAACTTTTTTGTCTCACCTCGGGGATTTTTGATACTTTCAACTTTATATCCCACTACGTTCAGACAAAACTCAGGTCTTCCCATCTTTGTTTTGTGCTTTCAAACTTCTTTATATCCCACTACGTTCAGACAAAACACGTTAATTAGAGAAACTAAAAAAATTAATTTGAGCTTTTATTATCAATATTCTTAGCCCTGTAAAAATTTTTTACATATACCTGTAAATAGTAGTTTTTTGCAGTGAACCTCCAGTAAGGAAATCATATTTATTAGAATAATCTAATAACCCTTGATACTCAAGGATTAAAAATCTTAGTCT
>JALSSG010000174.1 GCA_026984355.1 Hydrogenothermaceae bacterium | reverse complement strand
TAAAGACCCAAAAAAAGAAGAAGTTTCTGTAGCTGGAAGATTAATATCATTTAGAGACCAGGGAAAAGCTGCATTTGGACATATTCAAGATGCCAGTGGAAAACTACAGATATATCTAAAAACAGATACTCTTGGTGAAGAAAAATATAAGCAGATAATGGAAATTATAGATGTTGGAGACATCATTGGAGTTAAAGGACAGCTATTTAGAACTATGACAGGAGAATTAACTGTAGAAGTAAACGAATTACAACTTCTCGCAAAGGCTCTAAGACCATTACCAGAAAAATGGCATGGACTAAAAGATGTGGAATTAAGATATAGACACAGATATTTAGACCTTATAGCAAATGAAAAAGCAAGAGAGATTTTTAAGATTCGCTCAAAGGCTATAAAAAGTTTGAGAGAATACTTAGAAAGCAAAGATTTTATGGAAGTTGAAACTCCAATTTTACAATCTGTAGCCTCAGGAGCAATGGCGAAACCATTTATTACACACCATAATGCTTTAGATATTGATATGTATCTTAGAATAGCCCCTGAGCTTTACCTAAAAATGCTTGTAGTTGGAGGTTTTAACAGAGTTTATGAAATAGGTAGAAACTTTAGAAATGAAGGCATAGATACTACTCATAATCCTGAGTTTACTATGGTAGAGTTTTATGCAGCATATCTGGATTACAATGACCTTATGGATATGACAGAAGAACTATTTAGAAAAATACTAATGGATACTGTAGGAACATTAAAAATAACATGGGAAGGTCAACAATTAGATTTTGAAAAACCATTTAGAAGATTAAAATTTTTTGATGCATTAAAAGAGAAAACAGGGAAAGATAAAGAATTTTTTCTAAATGAGGACAATGCTAGGAAATTAGCAGTAGAGGTAGGTATACCAAAAGCAGAAAAATTAACCCACTCTAAACTTTTAGATAAACTTTTTGAACACTTTATAGAAGAAGATTTAGTACAACCTACATTCGTTATAGACTTTCCAAAAGTCTTGTCCCCTCTTGCTAAAACCCATCGAGAAGACCCTGATTTAGTAGAAAGATTTGAACTTATTATTAACAAGCAAGAAATAGCAAACGCATATACAGAACTTAATGAACCAGATGAACAAAGAGAAAGATTTTTCCAACAGTTAAGAGAGAAAGAATTAGGAGATGAGGAAGCTATGGAAATAGATGAAAACTTTCTCATGGCTTTAGAATATGGACTTCCACCAACAGCAGGAGAAGGTATAGGGATAGACAGGCTTATAATGATGCTAACTGACAGCTCATCTATAAGAGAAGTAATACTATTTCCTACACTTAGACCTGAAAAAGAATAGATAAGTAATTATATTAAAAGTAAAACAGCATAATTAAGGAGGGCGTTTTGGAAAGTCAGTTTGTAGGGTGTCTGGTTGGAGCAGCAGTTGGTGATAGTATGGGAATGTGTGTAGAAGAGATACCTATGGATGAAGTAGTGTTGCATTATGGAAGCAAAATTACCAGCCTGTGTGAACCACATCCTATGTCTCCAGCAAATTTTTTAAAAGCTGGAGAAAATTCCAGTGAATTTCTTATAGTAAAGCTTGTAGCCCAATCAATAGCAGAAAAAGGTATGATTGATATAAAAGATATAATACAAAGATACATAAAATGGGAAGAACAAGAAGAACTACACATGTATGTAGACCCAGCTTTTTTAATCGCAGTTAAATCTCTTAAAGAAGGAAAAGACCACACAATAAACAGTAGTTCTATAGAAGGAGCTTTACCTGCTATCCCGGTTGGAATGTACCATTATGCAAATCCTATGCTTGCTGTAGAGGGCACAAAAGCTATAGTTATGTTAACCCACAGAAATGAGGTAGTGCTTGATGTGGCATCTGCTTTAGCAGTATCAGTAGGTGAAGCTCTACAAGGTAAGTTTTATTTTAAAGACGAATACAGCTACTTTATAAGACTTCTTCAGACCTTTGTAAATAAAAAAGAAACAAAAGAATATCTTGAAAAAGTAAAACTCCTTCTAAAAGGTGGAGCTTCTATAGAAGACGCTATAAATGAACTTGGAAATGGTTCATACGCTCTTGAAGCATTCTCTTTGGCATTATTTATATTTTTAAAAACACCAGAAGAAACAGAAACAGTAATAATAAATGCTGTAAATTCTTATGGAAACTTTGGTGGAGATACAGATTCTATAGCTCTTATAGCTGGTGCATTAGCAGGAGCTTATAATTCAGAAGAAAGCATACCTTTATCGTGGCGTAAAGGACTTAAAGACTATAAAAACATAGTGAAAATAGCAAAAAAATTATATAGAGTATCACCACATAGCTAAAGGAAAGGAGGAGAAAATGGCTAAGAAAAAAGGAAAACTACAAGAACAGTTTTTAAATACCCTTAGAAAAGAAAAAGTAAGAGTAATGGTTTACCTTGTAAACGGTGTAAAATTAGAAGGTAAAATTAGATACTTTGATACTTTTACTATCTTATTAAAAGAAGGTCCAAGACAGATTTTGATTTACAAACATGCCATTACTACTGTTATTCCAAAGTCAGAAATAGAATTTGAGTATGAACAGGAAGAGGATTAGAGTATTATCCTCTAATCCTTCTAAAAGCTATCAAAAATGGAATTAAAATGTATAAAGGTATTGAGGCTACACTACCAAAACTACAACCACCACCTGCATTACTTTCATCTTGAAGTGAGCTTTCCTTTAAAGCTGGTTCATCTGCAGAAAATGGTGAAGGAAAATCAAAACCACCACAATCACCACCTATAAGGTCATCAAAGTCACATATATCTGTTGGTTCGCTTGGCAGACCTATTCCATATAAATTCACTTTCACTTTCTGGAAACCTTGAGAAGGAGAAAACCAGTGTATTACAAGGTCAGCTTTCCTGTCTCCGATATCTTTTGCTTTAAAAGATAATCTAATATCACATGTATCTGCATTTCCTAAAGTTTCACCTTCACAATCCTCACTTTCAATTCTAAAATCATCTTCATGTTCCCCTGTTATTTCAACTTTTCTAATAAGTGCAGGTTCTGCTCCGTCATTTGTAACTATTACAGGTAGTTTAGGAGAGCGAAAACCCTTAGGCCATGCTCCAAAAAACAAAGTGTTTGGAAATACTTTTACATCTGCTGAAGCACCTTCTACATCTACTCTTGCAGGAAAAGAATCCGAAAAATCTTCTAAATCTTCTTCATCTACTATACCTAAATCTACAAACTCATTTAAAGCTTCTGCAAAATATTCCCCCCAAACAGTACCAAAATCATCAAAACCAATAGAGAAGGATTTTTCTGATGTGAAGAATAAAAATAAAGCTAAAACAAATAATAGAACTTTTTTTCTTATCATTGTTTATATTCTCCTTTATTCTTCTTTCTATAATAATATATTATTGCTTATATATTTCAATAATTTCGGAGATTTTAATGATTTTTACAGGCAAAAATATTGTAGTAGGAGTAAGTGGTTCAATAGCAAGCTATAAAGCTCCAGAGCTTGTTAGGAGCTTACAGAAAAAAGGAGCTAATGTAAGAGTCGTTATGACCCCATCAGCAAAAGAGTTTGTCGGTGAATTAACATTTAAAGCACTTACTAATTTTCAGGTATTATCTGACTGGAAAGACGGTGAAACTGGACTTGAGCATATATATTGGGCAAGATGGGCAGATAGTTTTGTTATAGCACCTGCTTCAGCTAACACTATAGCAAAACTTGCAATAGGACTGACGGATAATTTCTTAACCTCTATGGCTCTTGCATATGATAAACCTATAGTTATAGCACCTGCTATGAATACTAAAATGTTCGAAAATCATCCAACAAAGGAAAACATTAACAAACTTAAAACATGGGGACATATAATAATAGAACCATGTGAAGGAAAACTTGCCTGTAATGAGGAAGGAACAGGGAAACTTGCCGATATAGAAGATATTGAAACAGGTATATTATTTTCTATCGTTCCAAAAACTCTAAAAGGTAAAAAAGTTTTAATCACAGCTGGTGGGACAAGAGAATTCTTTGACCCAATTAGGTTTATATCAAATGCATCTTCCGGTCAGATGGGATATTCACTTGCAAAAATAGCCTATGCTCTTGGAGGTGATGTAATTCTCATATCAGCTCCTACATGTTTAAAAAAACCTTATGGTGTAAAAACTATAGATGTAGTTTCTGCCAGAGAGATGTACGAAGAAGTTATAAAAAGATTAGATGAAGTAGACGTAGTTATAATGAATGCTGCTGTTGCTGACTTTAGACCTAAAGAGTATAAAAACTCTAAACTAAAAAAAGATAAAGAATCCACAACCATAGAACTTACTCCAAATCCAGATATCTTAAAAGAAATAGGAAAAAGAAAAAGGAAAAATCAAATTATAATTGGATTTGCCGCAGAAAGTGAGAAATTAATAGAAAATGCAAAAAATAAATTAAAAAGAAAAAATCTTGACGTAATTATAGCAAATAAAGTTGATGTGTTTAGTACACAAACACACAAAGGTTTTATTATATTTAATAATGGTAAAATCATAGAAATTCCAGAACTTGACAAGGACAGTTCTGCTTTATTTATACTAAATACAATATTTGATGAGGTGGAAAAAAATGGAGTTTAGAGAGTCAGAACTACCAGGAATAGGAAAAAAATTTACAATAAAAACCCAACAAGGTTCTGTAATATCTGTTGTACTACATGTTACAGGAAAAAGGGAGATATTTATCTTTGAAGAAGGAGAAGAATACGAAGACCCTGATTGTGATGTTGTTTTAACAGAAGAAGAAGCAAATCAGCTTGGCTCTGTTCTTATGGGCACATATTTTAGACCAGAACAGGAAAAAGAAAGAGAAATATTTCTAAGAAACTTAGCTATAGAATGGGTAAAGGTAGAACCTGGTTCACCACTTGCAGGTAAATCTATAGAAGAACTAGGAATAAGAAAAAAAACTGGTGTAACAGTAATATCAATAGTTAGAGGAGACCATACCATTACAAACCCTTTACCAGAAGAAGTTATTAGAGAGGGAGATACTCTTATCTTAGTAGGAACAAGGGAACAGATGGAGAGGTTCTTCAAGGAGTTTAACATAAATGCATGAAATTTCCTTTTTATTAGTGTTCGGGCTAATAACTTTAGCCCTTTTTATCGGTGGATATATAAGCAAACTTCTTAAATTTCCTGCAATAGTTTTTTATATTCTCATTGGTATAATAGCAGGTCAAATAGGAGAATATGAAGAAGCTTTTCATATATTTAGTGAAATAGGTATAGTACTTTTATTTTTCTATTTAGGACTCGAATTTAACTTTCAAAGAGCTGTCAATACAGCAAAAAGAATATGGCATATAGGACTTTTAGATTTTTTCTTTAACTTTATTGTTATTTTTATAGTTTTTCTACTTCTTGGGTTTGATATATTCACTTCACTTCTTGCAGGTGGTGTTGCATATGCATCATCTTCAGCAATAACTACAAAAATCATTGTTGATAATCATAGACAGGTTTTCCCAGAAACAGAAATAATCCTTGGACTTATGGTATTTGAAGATATTATAGCTCCTGTTATACTTGCTCTTTTGTCTGCTATTCACTCTACAGGAGCTATAGAACCTGTAGCAATAGGAGTAATTTTTATAAAAATAATAGCTGTTTTTATTACAGTATTTTTATTTGCTAATTTTATAAAAGAAAAGTTAGCTTATTTTATAGATGATATATTAAAAGAAGACATTTTTATTCTTTTTGCTCTTGGATTTGTTGTTTTGTTTGCTGGATTTACACAGTTTATTGGACTATCAGAGGCTCTTGGTGCTTTTTTACTTGGTGTGATAATAGCTGAATCAGGAAAAGAAGAAGAGTTAGAAAAAGCTCTTTACTCTATAAGAGACTGGGCTGTAGCAATGTTTTTCTTTATATTTGGTACATCTATTAATTTTGCCAGCATATCTTTTGAGAAAAAGCTTGTAATAGCTATCGTTATAATTGTAATTTTGTCTATTATTGGTAAATTTTTAACAGGATATATTGGTGGAAGAATTGCAGGTCTTCCAAAAAGAGCAGCTTTAATTACAGGCTTTACTATTATAAACAGAGGAGAATTTTCTATAGTAATGGGTAAATTTGCAAGACCTGAACATCTTCCATTTATCGGTATATACATACTTGTTATGTCTTTTATCGGAATTATATTAGCTCAGTATGCTCCAGACATAGCTAAAAAAATTATTCCTCCAAAGAAAAAGAAGAAAAAAGAAAGAAAGAAAAAAAGAAGAAGAAAATACCAGTATTATCAGTCTAAACAAATTGAACTTGATAATGAAAGCATCACATGAGTGTGTATTTTCAATTTTCTAGATTTTTAAAAGCTATAAGAGATTATTTTTATAAAACCGATGCTATAGAAGTATTTACTGAAACATTACAAGATTATCCAAACTTAGACAGTAATATATATCCTGTAGAACTTTATGTTTTTAACGAGAAAGGAGAAAAATTAAAAAAATATCTTCATACATCTCCAGAATATCAGATGAAAAAAATTCTATCAAAATACAAAAAAGATATTTTCCAGATAACAAAAGTTTTTAGAAACTATGAAGGCTCATTTAAACATAAAGTAGAATTTTTAATGCTTGAATGGTATAGAGTAAATTTTAATTTGCATAACCTAATAAATGATACTCATATGTTATTTATAGACGTTTTAAGCTCCTTAAAAAAAAGCCCATTTTTTGAGTTTAAAGGAAAAAAATATGACATTAGAAACTATAAAATAGTATCTGTAGAAGAAGCTTTTAAAGAATATACAGGTGTGGATATTTACTGTATAGATAGCATGAATAGATTTTTAAAAGAGAAAGAACCAGAATTTAGAGAAAAGCAAAACTGGGAAGAACTATTTTTTCACATATATGCTTTTTATGTAGAACCAGAACTTGGAAGAGAAGCTTTAACATTTATAAAGGATTATCCTTCTAAATTAAGTGCTCTTGCAAAAATAAAAAATGGAAAAGGTCAAAGATTTGAAGCTTATATAGGAGGAATTGAGCTAGTAAATGGTTATTATGAAGAAAACAATCCAGAAGAAATAAAAAAAAGATTAGAAAAAGATATAAAAGAAAAACAAAAAACAACAGGTAAAACATACCAAATAGATAACAGTTTTTTAGAAAGTTTAAAAAACTTACCAGAATGTTCTGGAGCTTCTTTGGGGTTAGAAAGACTTTTTATGGTAATCAATAACTTAAAAGATATCAGGTTTATATAACTTGACAAATAAACATAATCTAAGTTAGATGTTTATAGCTTTATAATGGAGGGAATAAATCATGAAAAAGGTTTTTATCTTTTTACTTATCACAATTTCTGTATCTTTTGCTAAAGACCTTACCTTAAGAGATGTAATGCAAAAAGTAGATTTTGAAACACTAAAAATTCTACAGGGATTTATATGGAATAACGATTTAATGATAATAGAAGGAGCAAAAGAAATAGCAGAACATCCTATGCCTAAAGGAGGTGCTGCAAAATATATACCTGCTGAAAAAAGAAAAGAATTTATGAAAAATATGAAAAGTTTTGAAAAAATAGTTCACGGTTCTGCTGAGGAAATTGTTAAATTAGTAAAAGAAGGGAAAAAACAACAGGCATTTAAAAAATTTACTAATATGGTAGAGGGCTGTATGTCCTGTCATAAACTCTTTAGAGGCTGGTAAACCTTATTTTATATGCACAGCTTTATAGAAAATATCTTCAATATCCAAAACCCGTAATATATCAAACATAATTTCTGGAGGATTTTTCAAAATAATATTCTTCCCTTCCTTAGCTTGCTGATATAAGAAACTAATACCATCTGTATCAACTAATCTCGTACCGCTAAAGTCTACTTCTATAATTTTTATTTTATCGTCTAAAAAAGTTTTCAATAAAAAAACAGCATATGTATTAAATACCCATTCAGGTTTAACTATCAGTTTATCTTTTATTTTCTTAACCATCGTTTATATTCTCTAAACACCTTATTTTTTATTTTTTTCGCCATATCTGAATAGATATAGATATATTTAGGATTAAAATTTAAAGCCACATGTTGAAGTCTTAAATAGTCCTTTTCTTTATGAAACAAAGGCATAAGCCCACCAAAAATAAATCCTAAATTATTCAAAGCAGGAACCACAACCTTAGTATATGGATGTTCAATAGGAAGGTCTATAAAAATCGCTTCAATACCTTTTTCTTTCAAAGACTTAAGCTTTTTTTCTACTGTATAAATAAAATCCTTACCATAAGACTTTACTACTATTACAGCATTTTTATGTTTAAAGCTTATATTAAGTTTTATATTTGATTTTTCTGTCAAACTATAATTTTTCTTTCTACCTGATACGGCTTCTATTTCAAGGTTCTTGTAAATCTGTTTAATTATATTCCTGTATTTATCAGGAACATAGATTTTTATTTTATCTCTTTTAGTCAATGGTAAAAAGTCAATAACAACAGAAATCCTTGGTTGTCTAACTTCAAATCCTTTGTATTCTATATATGGAAACATTCCAAGAAGAAGAGCTGTTGATTTAAAACCAAATTTAGCATTTACCCGTTGACTTATAGTATGGACTGTAACTGCTTCCCCAAATAGCCCAAGAAGACCTTTTTCTTTAGCCATTTTTATAAGAGCATTCATCATCATTGTCATAAGACCTTTTCCCCTGTGTTTTGGTGAAACTACTACTTCACCAACCTCCCCTATGTTTGAGTCTGTACTCCTTAAAACAGCAAAATAGCCAACAGCTTCACCATATTCAGTCTTTACTATGACACCAAATTTTTGACCACTCCTTAAAGCCTCTTTTATCTTCGCTGGATAATACATATCTTCTTTTGGATATGTATACCCATAAGCTCTATATATAAGTTTTGCTATATCTTCTGCATCTTCTGGCTTTACAGGATACAGCTTGTAAATCTTTCCAGTAGGTTCTTGTTTTTTTATATATTCTGGCTTAAAAATCTCAGTAATATGAGGGTGTTTTATATTTTTTATTAACCTAAATTCTTTACCATACTGACCTTTTACTATGAAAATAAAGTTATCTACAAATTTTTTTATAATCTCTAAACCAGCACCTTCAAAATTTCCCTGATTTATAACTTTTTCCTTACTAAATTTGTGTTTTTCCGGGTCAAATGGTTCTCCAAATTCATGAATAGAAACTTCTATTTCTGAAAGAGTACTTTTAAAGTTTATATCTATATTTCCTTCCTCTTCTGGATAAGCAAACTGGATAACATCAGATAAGACCTCATCAAATGCAAGAACAAATTCTAATACAGACTTTTCATCTAAACCTGCTTCTTTACAGTATTCATAAGCAAATCTTAAAGCTGGATTTAAAAATTTAATGTTATTTTTGATTATCAGCTTTGCTTCCAACAATTAAACTCCATTATGACTTCTATTATAAAAATATGATTAATAGATTTATAATATAAGTTTAAAACTTTCTCAATTTCAAGGAGTAAAAAAATGGCAGTAAAAAGAGGTGCTGATATTATAGTTGACGTTCTTTTAGCTGAAGGTGTTGATACTATCTTTGGATTACCTGGCGGAGCAATAATGGAGGTTTATGATGCACTGTTTAATGCTCCGTTTAGAAATATACTAACGAGACACGAACAGGCAGCAGCTCACATGGCAGATGGATATGCACGAGCTTCTGGTAAAGTTGGAGTAGTTATGGCAACTTCTGGACCTGGCGCAACAAATCTTGTTACTGGACTCGCTACAGCTTATATGGATTCTATTCCTATGGTAGCGATAACTGGACA
This sequence comes from Hydrogenothermaceae bacterium, assembly GCA_026984355.1. GTDB lineage: Bacteria > Aquificota > Aquificia > Aquificales > Hydrogenothermaceae > JAADDZ01. Next base: position 202 of record JALSSG010000174.1, on the reverse strand, counting down.
GGTACCAAGACATTATATAGGTACCGATGCTTTTCAGGAAGCTGATGTTATAGGTATCACAAGACCGATAACAAAACATAATTTTCTGGTTACAGATATAAAAGACCTTCCACTTATCATTAGACAGGCTTTTTATATAGCAAGAACTGGAAGACCAGGTCCCGTTTTAATAGATATCCCAAAAGATATAACACAGCAAAAA
>JALSSG010000173.1 GCA_026984355.1 Hydrogenothermaceae bacterium | reverse complement strand
TTTAGAAGAACTTGCAAAGGAAAAACCAAACACAGCTTTAGCAGTATGTGGACCTCATGGTATGATGAAGGCTGTAGTTAACATTGCAAAAAAAATAAATGTTCCCTGTTATGTATCATTAGAAAGCAGAATGGCCTGTGGATTTGGAATATGCATTGGATGTGTTGTAAAAGATATTGAAAAAGATACATATGTAAGAGTTTGTTATGAAGGACCTGTTTTTGATGGTTTTAAAATAGAGTTATGAAAAAGATTTTTTTTCTATTCCTTATTTTATTATTTATAGGTTCATGTGGCACTAAAACAGAGTCAGATAAAGTTGTAGATATTATATACCCATCTGAAAATATACAGGTTCCACCAGAGTTTTATATTTTAGCGGTTTCTATTTCATGGAAAGATACTTTCATTTTTAATCCTTTACTTTTTGGAAGAGTTAAAACTATAAATCCAGAGGGATTAAAAGGAAAAATATACATAGATAATAAATTTGTATTAGAAACCAAAAAAGCAAAACATCATTTTATAAAAGTTCATATTTCAGATGAAGGAAAACATATCATTTCCTTTAAAACAAAATATGGCTCAAAAAGTGTATATATTAAAGTAAAACCTACAAAAATCATCTTTGTAAAAGAAAAAATTGATTTACAAAAAAAATTAGAAAACTTAAGAAAATTAGTAATAAAACAATTCAGATGGAAAGATAAAAAGAAATTCATCAGATATGACAATTTTAAGCTAGTAAATATAGTTCCAAATGATACAAATTTACTCCTTGTATGGAAAAAATTTTACAAATACAGTTCTTTATTTAAGTTTAGCATTATTAATATACAAGAAAAAACTAAAAAAGATTTTAACTTGCCAGATAATCTCCTTTACGGAAATAACGGAGAGTTATACTTTTCAGACACAGGAATAGATAGTGTTGTATCCTGTGGAAACGGTTTTTTATTTCGCATTTTAAAAGAAAATACTGTTTTACTATATAGACTAAACAATGATGGTTCTATCCTAAAAACAGAGGTATCTCTTTACAAATACGCTGATAAGAATGACAAACTGATGACTCCTGCGTATAAGTACCCTAATTATTATCATATAGCCTGTGCTAAAGATTATCAGGCCTTGTTATACCCAGTATATGGAGATTATAACTTAGATTATAAGGCCGTTATATATAACAAGGATAAATTCACAAAAAGTGCAAGATTTATTGATTTTGATAATTTTAAAGCATCTATATTTTTGACAGACAAAGGTTCTTTATTCGTTTATAAAATTCCTGATAGAGTGTTAAATAATGAAAAAAGTAGACTTTTTTATTTAAGGGATAAAAACATAAAAGAAGTTTTAATTCCTTTACCTTTTGAAAAGGACTATTATCCTATAAACAAAGCGTACGTGAATATAAAGGGTGTTTACTTCCCGCCGAAAATAAAAATAAATACACTCTTTTTAGACAAACTTTATATGTCAGTAGAAATCTTTGAAAAAAGAGGAACTTTTAGTATCAAAGAGTTATAATATTAAATAGTTTTAGTTATTTATTTTTCTGGAGGTCTAATTTGGAACTTTTATATATTCTACTATCAATAGCCCTTGTTATTGACAGTATTCTTTTAATAATTATCATCCTCATGCAAAAGACAAAGGGAGCAGAGATAGGAGCTGTTTTTGGTTCTGGTGCAGCTGCTGCCGTTCTTGGAGCTGGAGCTGCTAATATTATTACAAAAATTACTTACTGGCTTGGTGGAATATTTTTAGCTCTTGTATTTACCCTTACGATACTTCATCATAAAATCGTAAAATCTCAGACAGTTTTAGAAACTATACCTGTAGAGACAAGCTCTCCAGATAAAAAGCAAGAGAGTAATAAAGAAATTAAACAGGAGAACAAACAAAAATCTAACCAGACCAAAAAGGAAAAATCGGAGTAAAACAATATGTTAGAAAAGCTGATTATATACATTCCTCTTTATTTTCTTGGGCTGATAGCAGGTTTTTTTTATTTTTATCATATGTGGAAAAGCCTTGTAGAATATGGAGCAAATAAAAAAAGACTTATGTTTAGTATGCTTTTTAGATTACCTTTTCCAATAATAGCTGTTCTTCTTGGAAGTCTTGCTGGAATTGGCGGAATTATAGCTGTTTTGTTAGGTTTTACGACCTTTCAAACGATTTTTCTAATAAAGCGTGGAACAAAATTAAAGAAAGAAGTTGAAGAGGAGGCAAAACAATACCAGCAAAATGAAGAAGGAAGCTTTAGAGAAAACTCAGCAAACTGAGATACACAATAAGAAAGGTATTTCATTTTTTTATAAAATAAAAACCAAATTTTTAAATTTTTTTCAAATTTTGAATACAGACCTTGTATTATTCTTTGAACAGTTTTATAAAGCTGTTCATATTTTCCTTGCTATTGTATTAATTATTATATCTTTTGCTATAGCTATATGGTTTTTCCACGATATATATAAACTTACAAAAGGAGATATAGCAAGTGGTGCTTTAAGACTTCTTGGTACAGCCCTAATATTATGGCCTTTATCTGAACTTTTAAAAGCAGAAATACAGCTTCTAAGAGGTCAAACTATCAGTATTAATCTATTTGTTGATGTTGCTATTGCAAGTGATATAAGAGCTATACTTATCAATCTATCTGAACACGGTCCATTACAGTATAGCTATTTTTACGTTATTACTCTGTTTGTCCTTGCATTAATCAGATTTATGGTTAGTTATGCAGAAAATAGGATTATTAAAAAATGAGTGAAAATTTACTGGTCATATTTGTGTTTGTTTTTGGTACTGTTATTGGTAGTTTTTTAAATGTTATAATTTACCGTCTTCCAAGAGAAAAATCTATAGTATTTCCACCATCAAGCTGTCCTGCATGTGGTTATAAAATAAAATGGTACGAAAACATACCAATTATATCCTATGTATTTTTAAAAGGTAGATGTAGGAATTGTAAAACCAAAATATCTATCAGATATCCATTTGTAGAATCTATTACAGGCCTATTTGCCGTTTTTACATATCTAAAATGGGGACTAAGTGTAGAATCTATATTCTATTTTGTTTTTATATGTTTAATAATATCTATAATATTCATAGACTTTGATTTTAAGATTATCCCTGATGAGCTAAATTTAATAGGCTTTTTATCTGGAATTTTGTTTTCATTTTTCAGAGAAGATTTTTCCCTTCTAGATGCTATTTTAGGTGCGGTCTTAGGAGCAGGATTTTTATATCTGGTGGCTTATTTGTATTTTAAGCTAAAAGGTATTGAGGGACTTGGCCTTGGAGATGTAAAAATGCTTGCATTTGTAGGAACATACTTAGGATGGTTTGGTTCTTTGTTCACTATATTTTTCGGTTCAGTATTAGGGGCGGCCTTTGGTTTGATGTTTTCTCTTTTAAAGAAAAAGAAATATGAAGGACAGTTAGAAATACCATTTGGACCATTTCTTGGAGTAGCTTCTTTAATATACATATTCTTCGGGGAAAAAATAAAACAATTCTATTTTGGAGGCATGGGATGAAATATGAAGTAAAATTCAAAGTATGGCTTGAAAAAGACGGTGAGATTATAATGGGGCTTGGAAGGGAAAAATTACTTAAAGCTATAAAAAAACATGGTTCTATATCAAAAGCAGCAAAAGAGCTAGGAATATCTTACAAAAAAGCATGGAGTTATATAAAAGCTATGGAAGAAAGGTTAGGTAAAAAACTTATAGAAACTAAAATAGGTGGTGCTGGAGGAGGCGGTTCTAAACTAACAAAAGATGCAGAAAACTTAATAAAAGAGTTTGATAAAATTTTAGAAAAAGTAGAGAAAGTATTAAATGAAACAAAGAAAACAAAAAAGAAAAAATGAATAAAAATCTTATCTATAGTAGAAAAATATATTTTTCCTTTTTATTTTCCACATTCATATTTTTTTCATTATCTATGATTATTCTAAGACAGAACCTAAAACCATTAGTTATAGATTTAACATTTGAAACTATATCTATAGCTTTATCATTCATACCAGCTGGAGTTTTTTTATACAGATGGAAAAAAAAGAAAGTAAATACAAAAACGTTTATAAAGCTCTGTATTATAGGATACATACCTATCATTGTAGGTTTTTTATTATCTTTAGTATATAAGAATTATATATATATGGTTTTATTGTTTCCTATTTTCCTTTTATCATATTTAGTATTAATTCCAACACAAAACTTTATAGAGGAATAAACATGGATTATAAGAAAATAATTGAGTGTGAAAAAGAAAAAGGTAAAAAGATAGTATTTACAAATGGATGTTTTGATATACTCCATGCTGGTCATGTTGATTACCTACAAAAAGCAAAAGATTTAGGAGATTTTCTTGTTGTAGGATTAAACAGTGATGACTCTATAAGAAGAATTAAGGGAAAATGCAGACCTATTAACCCACAAGAATTTAGAAAAAAAGTTTTAGAAGCTCTAAAACCTGTAGACCTTGTAATAGTATTTGATGAAGACACACCAGAAAGATTAATTAAAGAAATTAAACCAGATGTTCTTGTAAAAGGCGGAGACTGGAAAATAGAAAATATAGTTGGTGCAGATTTTGTAATGTCCTATGGAGGAATAGTAAAGACTATAGATTTTATATATGACATATCTACAACAAAAATTATAGAGAAAATCAAAAGTGGGAATTGCTAATCAGATAACAATTCTTCGCATATTTTTAATACCCCTGTTTATAATCTTTTTAGGATATAATAAACCTTTATATGCACTTATAGTTTTTCTAATTGCTGGAATTACTGATGCGTTAGATGGATTTTTAGCAAGGAAATTAAATCAGATTACCACCCTTGGTAAAATATTAGACCCTCTTGCTGATAAGGCTCTTTTACTTTCAGCTTTTATATTTATATATAACTCTAATTTGAGTATAAAGTTTCCCTTCTGGTATGTTGTAATTGTTATAAGTAGAGATTTTTATATATTAGCTGGAAGTTTAATAATTTACCTTTTAAAAGGGGAAATAGATATTAAACCTTCTATTTTTGGTAAGCTAACAACATTCTTTCAGATACTTTCTGTAATATTAATCTTACTGGCAAATATAACATATGTACCATTTGAAATCATTTATAGTATTATCTATATAGCAACCCTGTTTACTTTTATGTCTGCTCTTGGTTATACTTACGATGGTATAAAACAGTTAAAAAATGAAAAAAATTAAGCTTATAATAAAAAATGGAAGAATTTAAAGATTATTTAAAAATCTTAAAAAGTTTAGGTTTTAATGAGATTTTTATAGAAAAAGAGGAACAAAGTGTGAAAGCAACTGATAAAATTAAGCTCCTAAAAGAGATAGAAGAGCAGATTAAAAATTGCACAAAATGTGAACTTCATTTGAGTAGAACTAAAGCTGTACCAGGTGAGGGAAACCCTGATGCTAAACTCATGTTTGTAGGTGAAGCACCAGGAGGAGACGAAGATAAGCAAGGAAGACCTTTTGTTGGTAGAGCAGGAAAATTGCTTACAAAGATGATAGAAGCTACAGGACATAAAAGAGAAGAATTTTATATAACAAATACTGTAAAATGCAGACCCCCAAATAATAGAACTCCTACACCATGGGAACAGGAAACATGCTGGCCTTACTTAGAAAAACAAATAGAATTAATCAACCCTAAGGTAATATGTTTACTTGGTGCAGCTGCCGGATACGCATTTTTAAAAAGACCTGTCAAAATAACAAAAGAAAGAGGTCAAATAATAAAGTGGAACAACAGACTACTATATTTAACCTATCACCCAGCTTACGTCCTTAGAAATCTACAGGCAGAACCTATACTCTTACAGGATATAAAAAAAGCAATAGAATTAGCATACTCACAGGAGGAATAAATTGATAAAAATAGACTATACAGCAGCAATGGCAGAAACTATAGGAGAAAGAGATGGTGTTCTAAGAGAAGAACTTTTATCATTTAGACATTTTATAGTTGATATTCATTCAAAAATACAAAAAGAAAAAGAGAGAAGATTTTACTTTACTAAGCTCCCATATCAAGATACATCTGATATAAAAGAATATGCATCATATATAAGAAAAGAGTTTGATTATTTTGTTCTTATAGGTATTGGAGGTTCATCTCTTGGTGCCCAAATGTTATTTGAAAGTCTTACATGGCTAAACCACAATCAGTTTGGTTTCCCAAAATTTTATGTTCTTGACAATGTAGACCCTGAAAAGTTTGAAGCGATAATGGAAAAAATAGAAGTAGAAAAAACATGTTTTAATGTGATTACTAAATCTGGCTCAACTGTTGAAACAATAGCTAACTTTGCCATAGTTCTTGATATGTTAAAAAATACTGTAGGGGATAACTATAAAAAGCATCTAGTGTTTACTACAGACCCAGAAAAAGGCTTTTTAAGAAAATTTGGCAATGAACATGGTATAAAGATGTTTGATATTCCACCAAAAGTTGGCGGTAGATTTTCAGTACTGTCTGCTGTTGGTCTTTTACCTGCTGCTGTTGTAGGAATAGATATAGACCAGCTTTTACAAGGCGCAAAAAAAATGGATTTGATTTGTTCAATAGAAGAACACGTTGAACATAACCCAGCATATTTAATAGCGGTATTACATTACCTTGCAAATATGAGAAGAGGAAAAAGCATAGCTGTTATGATGCCTTACACAGAAAGGCTAAGTGCATTTGTAGATTGGTGGAGACAATTATGGGCAGAAAGTTTAGGCAAAGACGGGTTAGGTCAAACACCAGTAAAAGCTCTTGGAACTGTAGACCAACATTCTCAAATTCAGCTTTATAGAGACGGTCCAAGAGATAAAATAATAACATTTATACAGGTAGAAAACTTCGAAAGAGATTTGAAAATAGTAGAAGAACTTCCTGAAGAAATTTCCTATCTAAAAAAACACACTCTAAGCGAAATACTAAATAAAGAACTACTTGGAACAAAAGCTGCCCTTATAAAAAGTAAAATACCAAATCTTACTATAACCCTTGATGAAGTAAATCCATATAACATAGGAATGTTAATCTATATGTATGAATTAGCTACAGGTTTTTCAGGATACCTATATAAAATAAATCCTTTTGACCAACCAGCAGTAGAAGAAGGTAAAAACTTCACATACGCCCTTATGGGAAGGAAAGGATATGAACATAAACTGGAAGAGTTTGAAGAACTATATAAAGAAAAATATAAACTTGAAATTCAATAACCTATGAATATATTTGTTGCAAAAAAAACAGATAATAAATATAAAAAAATGAGGAAGAAAGACTTAGAAATCTTAGAGTATGATAAATTCTTACAAAAATTATCAGACTTTTCTTTAAATGATAAAACTAAACAAGAAATACTAAAACTAAAACCAATATCTGACAGCCAGAAGTTAAAAAAGGAAATACAAAAAACACAGGAATTTATAGATATATTCAATAAAGAAGGATATTTTCCATTATCAGAATACCCAGATATAGAACAAACGCTAAAACTCTTATCTATAGAAGAAAGTATCCTGTCAGCAAAAGAAATTCTTAATATTGGCAATCTTCTTTCTATATCAAGACAGATAAAAAAATTTCTAAATCCTTATATTAAGGATACAAAACATTTAGCCATTTTATACAGGAAACTTTTCTCATCACGAGAGATAGAAAGAATAATAGAAGAAAGCATAGACAAATCAGGAATGATAAAAGACACTGCAAGTAAAGACCTTTCTCAGATTAGAGAGAACATAAAAAGATTAGAAGATAGAATAAGAACCATTCTTGAAAGTATATTAAACAGCTCAAGATATTCAGATATAATTCAAGATAGGATAATAACTCAAAGAAAAGAAAGATTTGTAATACCAGTAAAACCAAACTTTTCCTCAAAACTAAAAGGCATTATTCACGATAGGTCATCTTCTGGTCAGACTATATTTGTTGAACCTGAAAATATAGTGAACCTAAATAATAAACTTACTGACCTTAAGTTAAAAGAACATTTAGAGATAAGAAGAATACTAAAATTTCTAACAGGATTACTTAGAAATAGGTACACCGAGATAGCAGGTAGTTATTACACAGTAGTAGAATTTGATATTTTGTATACAAAAGCAAAATATTCAAAAGAATTTAAAGCTATATTCCCTAAAACAGCTAAAGATATACACCTTATAAGAGCAAAACATCCATTATTTTTATTCAACAAACAAAACTTCAAACCAATAGATATAAAAATACCAGAAGATAAAAAAGGACTTGTTATAACAGGACCAAATACAGGTGGAAAAACTGTAGCATTAAAAACATTAGGATTATTATCACTTTTAAACCAAACAGCCATACCAATACCTGCAGAAGAGGAAAGTATATTACCAGTATTTAGCGGAATTTTTGCTGATATTGGAGATATGCAAAGTATAGAACAAAACTTATCTACATATTCAGCCCATATTAGAAATATAAAACAAATTATAGAACAAGCAGATGAAAAAAGCCTTATTTTACTTGATGAACTTATCCCTGGAACTGACCCAGAAGAAGGTTCAGCAATAGGTATAGGAATACTTGAAAAACTAAAAGAAAAAAATTCCTATATATTAATAACCAGCCATTTTAAACAAATAAAATTATATGCTCTTTCAAATGAGTACTTTGAAGTTGCATCTGTAGGTTTTGACAAAGAAACATTAACACCAACATACGAAATATTTTATAAATCTATCGGTGAAAGCATGGCTTTTTATATTGCCCAAAAATTAGGGCTTAATGAGGAAATTTTACAAAAAGCAAGAAAATACCTTGATAAATCATCAATAGAGTTAGATAAAGCTATAAAAATGCTAGAAAATTACAAACAGATGTACCATAAAGAACATGAAGAAGTTGTAAAGTTGAAAGAAAAGCTAAACAAAGATAAACAAAAATATGAAGCTCTAATAAAAGAACTAGAAGAAAAGAAAAAAGAAAAATGGAAATCAGAACTAAAAAAAGCAGAAGATTTTCTAAAACAGATACAAAAAGAAGGTTATCAAATAATAGAAAAAATAAAAACAACAGCCTCTGGCAAAGATTTAGAGCAGTTTCTAAAAGAAAAGAAAATAACAGTAGACCAATTACTTAACATGGAAGAAAACCAGTTAGAAGAAGAAAAATTAGATATAGGAGATAAAGTAAAACTAAAAGGAAAAGGAACTGTTGGAGAAATCATATCTATAAGAGAGGATAAAGCACATGTTAACTTTAACGGTATAAAAGTATGGGTAAAGACTAAAGACTTAAAAAAAGTCAAATACGAACCACATAAAAAAACTAAAATAATAATACACAGAAAAAGAGCATCAATAAAACCAGAGATAAAACTTATAGGAAAAACAAAAGAAGAAGCTATAAAAGAACTTGCAGATTACATAGATAAAGCTGTTTCAGAAGGATATTCAACTATAAGGATTATACACGGATATGGTTCTGGTATACTTAGAAAAGCAGTTAGAGAATATCTAGATAAAAGTCCATATAACATAAGGTATGAAGATGCTCCATACCACGAAGGTGGAATGGGAGTAACTATAGCACATATAGAGTGAACTACTCCTCAATAAATTAAGAAGTTTCCTGCTTCACAGCTGGATGCCTCGTAGACTGGAAGTTATCTCCCATTCCGCCAACAGTGCCAGCTCCACAGGCTTGAGTTTGGACAGTTCCTGCCCTACCACCCGTTAGGTAGGTGAGCCCTATCTTGTATAGATTTTTGCTTGCATTCTCATCTCTATCATGCTCAGTTTTACATATTGAACACTGCCATTTCCTTACCTGTAATGTAAGCTGGTTATTTTTGTATCCACATACACTACAAGTCTTACTGCTTGGATAAAATCTGTCTGCTTTTATTAGCTTTCTTCCATACCATCTCGCTTTATATTCTAACTGCCTTATAAACTCATACCAGCTTACATCTGCTATCTGTTTTGACAGTTTCTCGTTTTGTATCATTCCCTTTATGTTTAGACTTTCTACCACGAAGCAATCATACTGCTTGGTTATCGCAGTTGATACATTGTGGAGAAAGTCTTTCCTCTTGTTTACTATTTTTTGGTGTTGTTTTGCTACTTTTTGCCTTGCTTTCTCATAGTTCTTGCTTCCTTTTTGTTTCCTTGATAGTTGTCTTTGTAGTTTGATTAGTCTTTTTTCT